>DASQJC010000026.1:0-6416 GCA_035631255.1 Candidatus Eremiobacteraceae bacterium
GCGGAAAGAGCATTGAGAATTCGCTCTTCGTCATCAAGCAGCAGTATCTTCGGCCGCTCGACCTTTTGTAACATTTGCGCACCATCGGCGAGCGTCCGTGCGGAATCCGCTTTCGCCGCCTGGCGAGGAGCGTGTACATCGCGGATGGCTCGTGCGCAGCGTTCAGCGTTGTTCGAAGATAGCTTAGCGGAGCGGTTCATAACGGGTCCTCAGCAGACATCAATCGCGTTGCAAACGGTACTCGATAAGGTTCCTACGCTCACGCTGCAATCGCGAATCGTTCCGACGGCAGCGCTTCGGTTGTACCGCTTCCCGGTTCGCTGCCAGCAACTGGAAGAACGACGGTGAACTTCGTGCCTGAACCCTCCTTCGAATGCACCATGATCCTTCCGCCATGTTGCTCGACAATCTTGTACACGATCGCAAGTCCTAAACCGGTACCCTTGCCGACCGCTTTAGTTGTGAAGAAAGGATCAAATATCCTCGGGATCACGTCCTCCGGAATGCCCGTGCCGTTATCAATCACCTCTACGGCAATGTGCTGGTGGCCGCGCATCCGAGTTACCACTGTGATCTGCCCGCTCTCGGCCGCAGTCGCCTGCGCTGCATTCGTAATTAGGTTGAGCAGTACCTGATTGATCTGTGACGGCGCACAGCGGATCGGCGTCGTACCGCCAAGAATTTTCGTGACCTTGCGTCCCTTAATGATGCTTTTCGCAAGTTGCAGAGTATCCTCTACGCAGGCGTCGACGCTCTGGCTCGTAATCTGGGTGCGGTCCAGCCGGCTAAAGTTCTTGAGGTTGATGACGATCTTCGTAATCTGGTCGACCCCGTGAACGCCGTCCTTCAGAAGCCCGCCGATCTCGTCGATCACAGAGAACTCGATCATGCGATCAGCGAGATCAGATGCCGCTCCGAATTTTTCTGCGACTTCGTCGTCGCTCGCATCACCCGAGCGCATCGCACCCACCAGTGCGAGGGTAGCGTCGGCAAATTCGCGCACCGTCTCCGTTACGCGCGATTCGACCGTCTCGAGGCTGCTTCGAACATACGCAAGTGGCGTATTGATCTCATGCGCCACGCCGGCGACCATCTGGCCGAGCGATGCCATCTTTTCCGACTGAACGAGTTGCGTCTCCGATTCTTTGAGATCGCGCAGCGCTTTCGACAATTCTTCGGTTCGCTCGCGTACACGCTGCTCGAGCGTCTCATTGGCGTGTTTCAGATCCTTATTGACGCGCCCAATGATCCGGTAGCTGCGCAATAGACGGGCGCCTATGTAGACCAGGAGCGCGAGCAGGAAGGTTGAGTACGCTAGCAAATAGTGGCGGTAGCGGTCGCTTTCCGTTAGCTGGACCTGGAAGTTGCGATCGAACACTTCGCCGACCCGATCAATCGCCGCCGACATCGGCATCGCTGCAATCTTCGCCAGCACGTCGCTTTCGACTAGCCGCTGCCGTAGGATTGTGCGCGTGTGCCGCAGCGTGTTACGGGCCGACGCCGCGATCGAGTCCGGATAGAGCGATTCGCTGGCCTCAATCAACAGCAAACTCGCTTCGATGTTCTGCGCTGCGGCCGAGTCGGGCAGAAGGTTGTACTTGAGGACGTCATTCAGCAGTTGATTGGCGCGTACGCTCAGAATCTCGAGCGTGTCGGTGGAAGCGGGAGACCGCTTCGTTCGGCGAATCTCCGCCTGCAGATCGTCAACGGCTGTCGGCACGTAGCGCAGCGAGTTCTTGAGAATCGCGTTTTGCGCCTTGAATTGGTCGACGAGGTCGGTCTTTTCGTCGATCAAGCGCTGCAGCTCGCCCACCGCTTTTTGCGGCTCGAGTTCGCCAAGCGCGTTCGCTTCTTCCGCAAGTTTCTTTTGCAAGGATGCGAGAACAGCGAGTGGACTCGTGAGCGGGTCATAGTTCTTGTTGATATCCATCCGCGACTTCAGCACGTCGACGTTCCACTCTGCATCCAACTGTTTCAGCTGCTTGAGGTACCCCTCGATTTGTGTCTTTTTTTCAGCGTCGACGGAGCTCGACTTTGCGTACAGGAACACCAGAACACCGATCAAGAGAAACGTGACTGCGCCAATCGATAGAGCCCGCAACAAGCTTGGGATCTTCATGGCTTTGTTCCCCGGGCAGCGACTGCGTCGGGCGTGCGCGGGTCAGTCGATTGATTCACCGCTGAGGTGAGACGCGGCAGCTGCTCGCCTGTCAAGGCCTTAAGGAACTTGACGATCAGCGCCTTGTCCTCCGGGGGCGCGTCGCGGCCGAGCTGATAACGGAACATTATCGCGACTGCGATTTCCAGCGTCGCGGCCGAGCCGTCGTGGAAATAAGGCGCGGTGAGCTCGACATTGCGAAGGCTCGGCACCTTGAACACGAACTTGTCCGCGTCACGCTTTGTCACGTTGTAGCGACCGAGGTCGGCAGCAGTGAGATTGCCGCGATCGGCGAAATAGTCACCCATCACGCCGAACTTCTGGAACATGTTCCCACCGACGTTAACGCCCTGATGACAGGCAACGCAGCCATAACTTTTGAACTTGTTGTATCCCTGCAGCTCCTCCGTGGTAATCGCGCCTGCATCGCCGCGCAGGAAGCGGTCGAAGCGCGACGGTGTGGTTAACGAGCGGACGAACGTCGCGATTGCATCGATAGTGTTCTTGCTCGTGATTCCGTCGGGATAGACGTCCGCGAACTGCGCGGCCATAGCGCGGTCCTGTCGCAACCGCGCAACGACATCGGCCCATTCGGAACCGAAGACTTTCGGATTCTTGATAAGCCGCTCGAGGAAGTCCTCCAGCGACGCGCCAGAACCATTCCAGGTTTGCCGAAAATTGAGGCCGCTGTTGAATACGCTCGGTGCGTTGGCGCCACCGAGCTCGCCATGCACACCGATAGAACGCGGTCGTGGATCGGCCCCACCGTGCGAAAAGTCATGGCACGAAGCGCAAGCAACCGAGTTGTCTTTCGCAAATCGGGTATCGACGAAGAGTGTCCTTCCAAGCTCTACCTTGCGCGCATCGAGCTTCAGGTCCGAAGGCAGCGGCTTGATGGGCTCGTCAAGCTCGGCGCCGACAGCAGGGATGCCGGTGACCAGCAAGGCGAGCCCAGTGATCCCCAGAAGTTGACGCATCAACATCGGTCGCCCATTCCAATGTCATAAGAACAGAGATGCTGGTTCAGCAAGCGCTGTGCCAGAACCTCTCATCGGGCGACTAAAACACGCCGTCCATCGTAGACAAGTCGCATTAAAACAACGGCCAGCGAACCGTCCGACCGGTTTTATCTTGACGGGCTAATCCGCTCTGTCATATACAAGCAACTCGCGTTGAAGCATCTTGGCTCGCGCTTGACGGCATGCTGGTGACGCCGCTGTGCGCGCCGTGTTCGCTACAAGTTTCGCCGACAGTAGATCGGCGCCTAGGGAGGCAACTGTGCGAGACGCGAACGCCAGCAAGGTTCGCGCGTTCAGATCGCTGCGGAAACGGGTCTGGAACGCCTTGCTTGCCATCGCGCTGTTGCTCGTACCCACGCTGGCTTTCCCGCACGTCAAGTGGTTCGTCAACTACGACTTGCTTTCCCCGCCGCGGTCGGCGGCGTCGGTCCTCTTCAGTAGGTATTTCTTGCTGTTCTCGCTGTTCATTGCACCCCTGATTTTCGTTATCGCATTTATCGACGATTACTTGACCCGGCGGCCGACGCATTTGGTGCCACGCGCTCGAACGATTGCCTTGCACGTCTCGGACCATTTTCCGCTGTTGCTGCGACTTGGCACCAGCGCATTCTTCTTTGCGGTGTTTGGCTACGGCTGCGTGCATGAATGGATGATCCTCACTCCGGAACTCCGGACGCATTCAGCCTGGATCTGCGTAGTTCAGCTCGCCGTCGCGGTTTGCGCGCTCAGTCGCCGTACCGCTGTTATTTCAGGACTCGGCATTGTGTTTCTCTATGTTTTCGGCGTCAGTCAATACGGCCTGTTCCACATGCTCGACTACCCGATCTTTCTTGGCGTGGCGGCGTTTCTAATCGCGCACTCAATCTGGGGCCGTAAAGGCGAGGATCTTGCGCTCGGTGCCGTGCGGATCGCGACAGCTGTCACGCTGCTGTGGGCTTCCATCGAGAAATGGGCGTTTCCCGAGTGGAGCTTCATGCTTATGGCCGAGCGCCCTGGCCTGTCGCTCGGCTTCGATCCCGAGTTTTATATGATCGCAGCGGGTTTCGTCGAATTCTGCGCCGCCTTTCTGTTGTTGACCGGATCCGTGGCGGCCCGTGTTGCGGCGTTCGTTCTCCTGCTGATGTTCCTCTCTGCGATTGTTCCGTTTGGCGTGATCGATGCTATCGGCCACTCGGTGATCATTGTCGTGCTGATGCTGTTGATCTTCAGCGATAACAAGGGTGCCAAGTACTTCAGTGTCGAAGGCAGTGGCGCCCGGACCGCCGCCCTGCAGACCGGCTATTTCTTCGGTGCGTTGTTGCTCTTTTTTCTCGTCTATTACGTCGGCTATCACCTGAGCTATGGACACGGCTGAATATAGGCACCAACGACATGTCTGCGAAAATCAATCTGACCAGGGCACAATTTAGGCACACCCAACCTGAGTTGGTCGCAAACCGGTTACAGCCCCGACCGATCATTAATCACGGCCTGACAGCGAAGCCCCATCTAACGACCGCTGAACCGTGGGACGCGTTTTTCCATCATGGCTGACACGGCCTCGATGTGGTCGTCGGTGTTGTGGCAGATCCCCTGGTAGACGGCACAAAGCTCGAGAAACTCCGGCAAGTCCATGCGCGCCGCGCCTCGCATGAGCTGCTTGGTGAGTCGAAGCGCACGCGGCGGCTTTGCCGCGAAGCTTACGGCGAGAGCTTGGGCACGCGTCATCAGCGCTTCGCCCGGCACGACCTCGAGCACGATGCCGAGTGCACGCGCCTCCTCCGCATCGATGACGCGCCCCGAGAAGCTGAGCTCGGCGGCGCGCTGATAGCCGATCAGACGCTGCAGCAGCCACGCGCCGCCGTCCGCGGGAATGATTCCCACGTTGACGAACGTTTCGCCCATCGTGGCGTGCTCGGCTGCGAGGCGGATGTCGCACATGCACGCGAGATCGAAGCCGGCGCCAATCGCAGGCCCATTAATCGCCGCGATGGAGGGAACATCGAGGCGTCGTAAAGCCAAGGGCATCCGCTGGATACCGGCGCGATAGCGCTGCGCCACTTCATAGACGTCGCCCGCGAAGCTGCCCGTGCGGTCGCGCATGTGCTTGACGTTGCCCCCGGACGAAAACGCTCGTCCCGCGCCGGTGATGACCAACGCCCCGATCGTAGGTTCTGCATTGATCCATGCGATGGTTCGCTCGATGTCGTCGACCAGTTTCGTGCCCGTCAACTCGTTGCGCACATCGTCGCGATCGAGAACGAGCGTCGCCACGCCTTCGGCAACGTCGACGCGTGCATCGACGAGATCAGGCGGGGACGCCATGATGGGCTCCTTCGGTGCCCAGCAGGATGCGTGCGTCGAGAATTGCCAATCCCGACGGATAGGCGAGAACGGGATTGAGATCCAGTTCGACGATCTCGGGGAACGCGGTGCACAGGTCGGAAATGGAAAGCATGAGCTTCACCAGCGCGGCCTTGTCGGTTGGCTCGGCGCCGCGCACGCCGTCGAGTATCTTTGCCGCGCGGATTTCGGCAAGCATCGATTTCGCGTCGGCCTCGGTAAGCGGGAACGACCGGAAGACGACGTCCTTCAGCACTTCGACGAGTACGCCGCCAAGACCGAACATCAATACCGGGCCGTAAGTCGGATCGCGTACGACTCCGATGATGACTTCGACGCCGCCCTTCTCCGCCATCGGCGTGAGTAACACACCGGCGATATCGGGATCCTTGGAAGCGTGCCCGCGCGTGTAGTGCCGCCCGTTGCTCACGATTTCGTCGAAAGCGCGGCGCACAGCGGACTCGTCGGCGACGTTGAGCTTCACGCCGCCCGCATCCGTCTTGTGAATGATGTCGCGCGACACGACTTTCATGGCGACTGGAACCTGCCCAAGCTTCTTGAACGCCGCCACAGCATCATTGGATCCGCCAGCGACGATGACCGGCGAGCGCATTGCAACGCCCGCCTCCGCGAGGGCGTCCCTCGCCTCGTGTTCCAGCACGACGGTGCGCGACTCGCCCCGGCACTTTGCGATGACTTCTTCGAAGCGCGGGCCCCGAGTGACGGTGCGATCGCTTGCGGGAGGGGGTCGCCGGCGCGCTTCGCCGAACTCCGCGAGCGCCTGGATGCAGCGCACGGAAAGCTCGAGCGAGTCGTACACCGGAATGCCCAGCTCGCGGATCAATGCGAGCGGTTTCGGCCGCAGGTCCGCATAGAGACTTCCGTACAGGCTGTGCACGAGGATCGGCTTGCCGAGC
>DASQJC010000027.1:0-4887 GCA_035631255.1 Candidatus Eremiobacteraceae bacterium
TCGTGTTTAATGTAGTAGGCCGACCGAAGGTCGGCAAGCGCTTCGCGAGCGAGCGCCGAAGTCGTTAGCATGCGAATCGCAAAGATCGCGGGCATCGAGATCCGGGCGCACTCGTCGGCGCTGCTGTCGTTCGCCGGCATCGCGCTCGCATTCGCATTCTTCTATCTGCCGCAACCCGACGTCACGCCGGACGCGTCGCTCCCGCAACGTCTGGCGGTGGGCGCGGTTATCGCCTTGCTCCTCGCTGGCTCGGTCGCGTTCCACGAGTTCTCCCACGCGTTCGTCGCCCGGGCGCGCGGCAAGCCGGTCCACGTGCTGACGCTCTACCTTTTCGGCGGCAACTCGCACATCGACGATCGGGGCCTCGACGCGCGCGACGAGATCGCGATAGGCTCGGCCGGACCGCTCGCCAGCGGCGTCTTGGCGACGCTGTTCGTGGCAGCGGGGATGACGCTCGCCAAGTCGAGCAAGCCCGCCGGTGAGCTCATACTCGACATAGGTCTCGCGAACGCGCTGCTCGCCGTCTTCAACGCGCTGCCCGGGTTCCCGATGGACGGCGGTCGCGTTCTCCGCGGCATCTTGTGGAATCGCAGCGGCAACGCGGTGTCGGCGACGAAGCAGGCATCGTCAGCCGGACGCATCATCTCGTATATTATCGTCGCGCTCGGCGCATGGCTCATGGTCGCAGGTGAAACCGCCGCCGGCGTCTGGGTCGCCGCCACCGGCTGGCTGCTGGCGACGCTCGCGCAGTCATACTATCGGGCGATGCTCTTGAAGATCGCGCTCAACGGACTGACGGTTCGCGACCTTTGCGCGCGCGATCTGCCGCTGCTTCAGACTTCGGATTCCGTCGCATCGGCGTCGGCGCACTTCGGCGCCGGTGCGCTGTCGCGCACGCTGCCTGTCTTATTCGGCGAGCGCGCGGCCGGAGCGATCAGCGACGTCCAAGCTGCGAGCGTGCCGGCCGATCAAGCGGAGCAGACGCAAGTCGCCTCGGTGATGACGCGTGCCTACGAATTGCCTGGCCTCCATCCGTTCGTGGAGGCCGCGATCTTGCCGGCGGTGCTGTCGACCGCGCCTCTCGCCGCGGCGATCGTCGAGGAAGACGGCGCGTACATCGGTTTGATCCGCAAGGAAGATGTCGACCGCTACGTCGAGATGGTCGAGGAGCTCGGGAACAGCGATGCGGCGCGTGCCGGCTTGAAGTCGCTCGAGCCGAGTCAGCGGCTCACATCGCCGACGCGCGATACTACTTCGTGATCTCCATCTCGAGCAGGTTGTTCACCCGGTTGAAATAGTTGAAGAGACCGACCGAGCAGACGATCTCGACGATCTGACCGTCGTCGAAATGCTTCCGAAGATCATTCCATAACGGTTCGGACAGGTGCGTCGGGTCGCGCGTGATCGACTCGGCGACGGCAAGTGCGGCTTTCTCGGCGGGTCCGAGGCGGCTGTCCGTCCGCCAGTCGAGGATCGACTCGATGATGGCGGCATCGACGCCATGCTTTCGCGCGAGCGCCGAGTGCGACGCGAGGCAATAGGGCGTCGAGTTGAGCGTCGAGACGAGGACGATGCACAGCTCCTTGAGCGCTTGCGGCACAGTTCCGGGTCCGGTGACGGCAGCCATATGCTCCGACGCCGTGCGCATGATCGCCGGTCGGATCGAGAGCGTGCGGAACATGTTCGGGTAGTTGCCGCGCGCCTTGAAGAAGCCGTCGAGCGTGGGTTTGGCCTCTTCCGGCGCCGCGGCCGGATCGATGGCAGGAAGGCGAGGCATGGTTCGTATCCTTCGCAGAGAAATTCGCGCTGCGCGCGTCGGGCGCGCAGGCAGTCGTAGGCATGTATTCTTGAGGAGCGCTTAGCTTTTGACCTTCGTCGCACAGCCGTGCACGAGCACGATTGAATTCGAACGAGCACGCCGCTCGCTCGCCGGCGGTGTCGATTCGCCGGTTCGAGCAGGCGTACCGATGGGCGCGCCGCCGCCGGTCATCGCGTCGGCTTTCGGCAGCCGGCTCGTCGACGTCGATGGCCGCGAGTACATCGACTATTTGTGCGCGTATGGGCCCGTGCTGCTCGGACACGGCGATCCGGCGATACGCGAGGCGGTCGCCGCCGCGGCGGAGAGCGGCACCATTCTCGGCGTCACGCATCCTGAAGAAATTCGGCTCGCCGAACGCATCCGCGCGCATCTCCCGTCGATGGAACGCATGCGCTTCGTCTCGACCGGTACCGAGGCGTGCATGAGCGCCTCGCGCGTCGCGCGCTCGTTCACGCGGCGCGAAAAGATCGTCCGCTTCTCGGGCGATTACCACGGCCACTCCGACGAGATGATCTTTTCTGCCGGCGCTTCGAGCAACTCGGCGCCGGCGATCGACGCCGGCGTGACGAAGGCGACGGCGTCGAACGTCATCATCCTTCCGTACAACGATGCCGGCGCGGTCGAGCGGTGCTTCGCGGAGTGCGGCGCTGAAATCGCTGCGCTTTTCGTCGAGCCGGTTTGCGCGAACATGGGGCTCGTGTTGCCGGCGCCCAGCTATCTCGAATCGCTTCGTGAGCTGACCTCGAAAGCGGGCGTTGTGCTCGTCTTCGACGAGATCATCACCGGATTTCGGCTCGCGCTCGGTGGCGCTCAGAGCATCTACGGTGTCCGGCCGGATCTTACGTGCATCGGCAAGACGCTCGGCGGCGGGCTCCCGATCGCGGCGTTCGGCGGCCGCGAAGACATCATGGCGCGCCTCGCGCCGGACGGTCCGGTCTTCCAAGGCGGCACGTTTTCCGGCAATCCGCTTTGCGTCGCTGCGGCGCACTCGTTCTTGGATAGGCTCGAGAACGATCGCGGATTGCATGCGCGGCTCGACGCTCTCGGCCGGCGCCTCGCCGACGGTGCACGACGAGCGATCGCCGATGCGGGCCTGGATTATCCGGTCGTCCAACTGGGTTCGATCATCGACTTCATGTTCCGCGAGGGAGCACCGCACGCGAACTTCGATCAAGCGCGCGCCGCGGACCGCGACGCATACGCGCGCTATTACTGGAAGATGCTCGACGCGGGAATCTACCTCGCGCCCTCGCCGATGGAAGTGATGTTCTTGACCGCGGCGCACACCGAGCGCGACGTCGACGAGACGATCGCCGCGATTTCGCGCTCGCTCACATAATAAAGGAGCGGTCGAGATTTATCTCGACCGCCGCGGTCTTACGCGGAGCAACACCGATGCGTTTCATCGCAAGCGAATCGATCGCGACCGAAGCGAATGTCATCTACGAACGGCACCGGGATATCGTCCGATCACTGATCCCGACGGCCCGCGTCGAACATATCGGAGCGACGGCTATCCCGACGGCGTTGACGAAAGGAGATGTCGACCTTTTGGTTGTCGTCGATCCAAAAGTCTTTGCTGAGGCCGAGGCGGTTCTCGCTCAACGATACGAGCGAAACGAAGGCAGCGAACGCAGCGCGACTTTCGCCGCGTTCATCGACCCCGAGGGGGCGATACCCGTCGGCCTTCAGCTCGTCGCGGACGGCTCCCCGGACGAAGTCGCATTTCGCGCAGCTCAAACCCGGTTGAAAGAGCCGTCGACACTGGCGCGCTACAATCGCCTCAAGGAGCGTTTCCGCGGAAAGTCACCAGATAAATACTTAGAAGCGAAGGCGTCGTTTATCGCCGAGCTGCTCGAGACCGACGCTTCTCAGGATTAGTTATTACTCGCGAATCATTTCGATGTACACGCTGCGCACACGTGGCGGGCGGGACGCCTTCTCGAGCGAATCGGTCGCATCGCTTATCAGGATCTCCGCCAGCGACCCTATCTCCGACCTCATCGAATCCGCGCGTTGAGCGATCGCCTGAAAGAACGCGACCGACCTAGGTCGATAGTCTTGCACCTCTTCGTGTCGAATAGTCGTGAGCCCGACGTTGGAGAAGATCGGTCGGTAGTCGGCGACGATCGTCGGTGTAAACGGCTCAACGACGGATTCGACGACTCGCACGATCGCTTTCTTGCCCACGCGCAGGACGCGAGCGATTTCGGCGCTCACAGCGAACGGATCGACGAACATGAGCGAGTCGATGCTCACGACTCCATCAACGCTGGCGTCACCGAGCCCTGTCGCGGTCAGGTCGGCATGCACGAAACGCATGCGGTCGGACACGCGACGTGCGTGAGCTAGACGCTGAGCCGACTCTAGCGCGACGATCGACCCATCGACGCCGATACCCGATGCGCCGGTGGACTCCGCGATCCAAATAGTGGGCCCGCCAGCGCCGCAGCCGAGGTCTAGGAACACGTCGCCGGGAGTCAATGGCATATCTCGGGCCACCCTCGTTAGGTCCCCGAGATCTATCACGCTTGCCGGAACTAACCACGCCGGTAGGTCTGGGATCGTCGTCCGAACGGCATCTCGATAAGATATACTTCCGGAGATGGCCGAGTGGAGCGGGTCAAACGGCGAGGGACGCGCGCTTCCGCTAGGGTAGATCACGAATGATCAATTCAGGCTGTCGTTTCGGCTGCGTCCGCTTGACGGCCGAAGCGCTCGATCGCCATCTTGCGCAGCTCGCGCTTAAGGATCTTGCCGCCGGCGCTCAACGGGAACGAGCGCAGCGTCATCACAAGCGTCGGGATCTTCGAATCCTGGAGATTCCCTTTGCAGAACTCGCGGACTTCAGGTTCGTCGAGCGTCGCTTCACCTTTGAGCACGACGCACGCGCACACGTCCTCGCCGACGCCGCGTAGCGGCACGCCGATGACGTGCACTTCCGCGATCTTCCGATTGGTCGCGAGGAATATCTCGATCTCGCGCGGGTAGATCTTCTCGCCGTTGCGGATGATCATGTCGCGCAGCCGGCCGACGATGTTCACGTAGCCGTCGGCGTCGATCGTCGC
>DASQJC010000028.1:0-17776 GCA_035631255.1 Candidatus Eremiobacteraceae bacterium
CATCCGGGTGTACGGCTTCCAGAATTGGTCGCTGTGGTCGAACACGTGCCCGGATACGACGTGGCTCGGGCTCGTCGCCTTGATGGGCTACTGCACGCGTAATTACTACGTGGACTCGTACACGAGCGGCGTCAGTTCGCAATATGCCAACCAGATAAACGACAAGAACCTTATCAACGTCGAGCTGTCCGATTTCTGGGCGTCGGACTATCGCTCGAACGACACGACGTTCCTCAACGATATCGGCAGCTACTTAGGCGGCGCCGACCGGCCGTTCGCGTATCTCGTCAACTCGAACGCGCCGACTTCAGGCGTCTGCTACGACGCGTCCGGCAATCCGCAGAGCTGCTACTCCGGACTTGAGGATACGATCGGCCTCAACGCCGCGGGTACCGGCACTGCGAACATGACGCTGCCGTCGACGTGCGGCACGGGTCCCTGCGAATGGTTCGTCGCGGAGAACGGCCGCCGAGGCGGTGGCAACTTCGCCAAGCCGAACTTCGGCTGGATGTCGATCCAAGACCAGTGGAAACCGTCCGAACAGCTGCTGTTCAACATCGGTGCTCGCTACACGCGGTACTTCTATCAGCTGTCGGACACGGGCGGACCCGCGCGCGACTTCTGGTTCAACGCTTGGAACAACTCGCATTGCGTGTTCCCGGGCGGCGGCCAAGAACCGTTCGCGAACCCCGATACGACGCCCGGCGCGCCTTGCCCGAACCTCGGCGGCATCCAGAGCGTCCGCGCGACGATGACGAACCTGCCGAGCGACGCCGAGACCTTCACCGATCTCGAACCGCGTGTCGGCGCGACATATACTGTCAACGCAGACAACGTGCTGCGTTTCAACTTTGGCCGCTACAACCAACCGCCGAACACGGCATACGAGCAGTACAACCTGCTGCAGCAAGACCTCGCATCGTACGATGCGACGAACTTCTGGCCGATCGGCTTCACATCGACGACGCACCGGATCACGCCTCCGACGGCGGACAACTACGATATGTCGTGGGAGCAGCGGTTCGCGGGCAGCGACGTGAGCTTCAAGCTCTCGCCGTTCCTGCGCCGCACCCACGGCCAGATCCAGAACTTCTTCCTTGATCAGCGAACGGGCTTCGTCTCGGGCCTCAACGCCGGTAACCAGACGTCTGACGGCGTCGAGTTCGAGCTGAGCAAGGGCGACTTCAACCAGAACGGACTCTCCGGTCTGTTCTCGTTCACGTTCACACACAGCTTCATCAACTATAGCACGCTTCAGAGCGGCGGCAGCGTCCTCAGCACCGTCAATCTGGCGATCCAGCAGTACAACTCGTTCACGAGCGCCTGCCAAAACGCGCAGCCGTCGAACAACCCGAACGCGCTTTGCGGCACGTTCGGCAATGCGAACGCGCTAGCGGCGTTCGGAGGCGTCGCGAACCCATACTTCAACGCTCCGATCCAGCCGCTGTTCGACCTGAACGGAAGCTATGCGCCGTTCACGAACATCCCGGGTGTCCTCGAGGCGTCAGCGGGTTCGTACGAGACGCCGACGACGGCGTCGCTCGTCCTCAACTACAAACACGACAAGTGGTCGATCACGCCGCAGCTGCAGTTCTTCGGCGGCGGCTACTACGGCGATCCGCTCACCGGCCTCGGCGTCGACCCGTCGACATGTGGCGCGCTCAACGCCTCCGGCTCGGTCGCAGGTGACCCGCGCTATCCGTACGGCGGCACGGGCAATCCGTACGACGCGTTGACGTGCGCTGGCACGCTCGTAGTTCCCGACCCGTACACGCACAAGTTCGACAACTTGGGCGCCTTCCGGGGACCGAACGAAACCCTGCTGCACATGCAGATCGGCTACGACGTCTCGCAGCGCGTGACCATGACGCTCAACCTTGCGAATATCGTCAACACGTGCTCGGGCGGAACGTCGGAGCCGTGGACGCAGGGCGCAAGCAGCAAGGTCTGCGGATACACGCTGCCCGGTTATATCGGGTCAGTGTCATACGGAAGCTACGCGCCGCAGTCGGCGGGCGGCGTCTTCAACCCGGGGTCGACGCCGCAGTTCCAGCTACAATACCCGTACATGCAAAACCCGACGGTTCAACCGTTCAACGCCTACCTCAACGTCCAGATCAAGCTGTAGGCGGCGACAACGTACGATGTGGTATGCCGAGCGTGCTCGGCATACCACATCCCATTCCGGACTACTACATGACGTGCCACGCCCGTGACAAAGACCGGCGAAAACGTGAGCTACCGTTGCACGATGGTGCGAAAAGCTAAGTCGATGTGACATCGCGGTTCGCGCGGCAATGATAGCGCGAACTGCGTCGAACCAGCTACCATGAGCTGGTCATTTCCCGATGTGCGACGTCTGCTCTCGATGCTCGGCGATCCGGAGATCGAACAAGCGCCGCTCGCGCAGCAACTAAAGGACGCGTTGGGCACGGATTCCGCTCGCGATGCGGTCCTCCACGTCGTCCATAAGACGTTCGACGGATCGAGCCCGCAGAACCGGCTTGCTCGCGATGCGATCCTGATGCCGGCGCTCGGCGGCGACAAGGGGACGCACGCGGCGTCGATGCTCAATGTGTCGCTCCGGACGTTCTTCCGCCGTCGCGCCTCCGCGATGAAGATGGTCGCCGCGACGATCGAGCACATCTTGCGCGTCGCAAATCCTCGGCTCACGTTCAAGCTCGAGACCGCGCGAATGATCGCAGAGGTCCGGCCGACGTCGGTGAAAGGCATCATCGAGCGCGAAAGCCAGCGCACGGGCGGCATGGCGGCGTATCAAGCGGTGCTTATCTCGTTGCGCGCCGGACACCAACCCTCCGCCGCATTGCTGAACCGGTGTACCGGCCACTGGCGATTGCTTGCCGAGCTCGAGATGGCTCGAAGCGGCAACCTGAGCGGCGTCGACCCGTCGGGTTATCAGAAGACACGTTCGGCCGTGCGCGAAGCGCTCATCGACTATCGTGGCGCGGCGCGCGAACGCATCGAATTCGAGCTCGCCTACGTCGATCGGCTCGATGCGCTCCGCCGATGCGACGTCGATCTCGGTGCTCAAGCGACGGCAGTGCTCGCTCGGACGAGCGGGCAGGATCTCCGGCTTCGGGCGCTCGCGACGATCTGCCGCGCAGAGCAGGCGTGCGACGAGGGGCGGCTCCCCGCAGCCGACGCGCTAGTGCGCGATATCCAGGAGCTGTCCGTTCGTCTCAACGACTTCCGGATCGCCGGTCGAACGTCGCACATCGCGTCGATCCTCAACCTGCTGCAGGGCAATTATGCTGAGGCTGTCGACTGCAGCCAGTTCACGCTTGGCGCTTTGCAATACATCGAACCGACGTTTTCGCCCTGTGCGGCCGCCATCGAAGGCCGTGCTCGGTTCTTCCTCGACATGCGCTGGGATCTTCCGACTGCGATCGTTCACCGGTTTCCCGAATCATACATCACGGCGTTTCTCGAGTCGGTGTACGCGCGTTATCTCGTCTCATCCGATGCGCGTCGCGCCCTCGCGATCGTCGATCAGGCCGCATCGATCGGCTTATCGCGCGAGGCCCGAGGGACGCTCCTATACGCCGATTCGACGCGATCGATCGTCTTCGAACGTCTCGGCCGTGTCGCGGATGCGCAGGCCGAACGCGTGCGCGCGTGGTCGAACGGCGTGCGCCTGCGACGCCCGTTTTACTTGTATGACCTCTTGATCCATCCGACTTTGCCGGTCCGCGCTTTCGGCGCTTTCGATCTCGATGATACGTTCATGATCGCGATCGAACGCCGGCTGACCGAACTGCTCGCCTCGGGGGACGCGCGGCGCGAGGGCGATTTCGCTGTGACATCGGCGGTCGCGACGTGTCTGTCGCTCAGCATCGGCGATGCGGCGCGCAATCGAATGGGACTCGTCCGACGACACGGCGCTGCTAGATCCGGCTTCATGCGCCGCGCCGGAAGGCGCGATAAGGGTAAAGCGCAGGAGGCGTTCCGCCAGCTGTCTGTCGACTTGTCGTACTGCCTGCCGGTCGAGGCCAGGCCGGATTTCATAAAGCGGTTCTGTGAAAGCGCCTCGGACGTCGTAGGTTTAGGCAGCACGGACACATCGGTGCCGATCGGCGCCTAAGCGCCGGGTGCCCGGGAGGCGCGCGTCCAACCAGCGCGCATGATCGCGACCGGGCCGGCGAAGCCCATACCGGGGCCGAGCCGTTGGACGACGATGCGGCGCTTGTTCCCCGTGCCGTTCCGCCGTTTCCCCGAGTTCCTGCGCGAAATGACCGATCGTTACGGCAACATCGTCGCATTCGCGCTTCCTTGGCGTTCGTACGTCTTCGTCAACGAACCGGCGGTCGTCAAAGACATCTTCGTGACACAGCAACACGCGTTCTCGAAATCGCTCGGGATCCGCGTGCTCAGGCTGCTTCTCGGCGACGGGCTGCTGACGAGCGAAGATCCGCTCCACCGGCAGATGCGTCGCATCGTCCAGCCGGCGTTCCATCGCGATCGCGTGGCGCAGTACTTCGCCGTGATGGAAAGAGATGCGAGCGAATTCGTCGAGGGTCTCCAGCCGGGCGTCGCATTCGATGTGCACGGCGCGATGATCGCGCTGACCTTGCGCATCGCGACGGAGACGCTGTTCGGCAGCGACGAAAGCAGCTCGGCGAAAGCGGTCGGCGAAGCGCTGCGGCTGATGATGCTCGAGTTCCCCTACATGCTGACGCCGCTCAGCTCGCTGAGGCAGCGCCTCCCGTTGCCGGCGACGAAGCGCTTCGAACGCTCGCGCGCCATGCTCGACGGCATCATCTACGATCTGATCGCTCGGCGCCGGCGCGACGCCGGCGAGCGGAGCGACGCGCTCTCGCTGCTGCTCGCCGCTCACGACAGTGAGACCGGATACCAGCCATCCGACGAGCAGATCCGCGATGAGATCATGACCCTTTTCACCGCCGGCCACGAGACGACCGCGAACCTCCTCACTTGGGCGCTCTACTTGCTGGCGCACAACCCGACCGTCGATGCGCGCGTGGCCGATGCATCCACGCATGGCGATCTGACGCCAATCGAGCGAGTCATAAAGGAGACGCTGCGACTTTATCCTCCGGCGTGGATCATCGGTCGAGAATCGCGCGAAGACGTGACGCTCGTCGACGGCACCTTCGTGCCGGCCGGTACGACGGTGTTCGTCGCGCCGCTGCTCCTGCACCGCCGGCGCGACTTTTTCCCCGAGCCCGATCGGTTCTATCCGGATCGATGGTTCAGCGACGAGCCGCCGCCCTTCGCGTTCATCCCATTCGGCGGCGGGGCTCGGAGATGTATCGGCGAGGACTTCGCGCTCAAGGAGGCGTCGATCGTCCTGACCGCAATCTTGCAGCGCTATCGCTTCGTTCTTGCGACGAATGCGAAGGTCGACGTCGACCCGCTCGTGACGCTTCGGCCAGCAGGCCCCGTGCAGATGAAAGCGATCCCGAGAATCCAGCTGTGATGGTGCGCAGCGACGGACTTTCGCTGAAGCAGGCCGCATTGACCGTCGGCCTTGCGTACCTGCTCAACCCCGTGCCCTACGCCGAATTCAACATCTACCCAAAGCTTGTCATTCCGGGAAACATCGCGCAAACCGTGGCCAACATCAGCGCGAACCACGGCTCGTTTCTGCTCATGATCGGCTTCTATCTCGTCAACTTCATCGAAGACATCATCATCGCGTGGGCGCTCTACTTACTGCTCGCGCCGGTGAACAGATCGCTTTCGCTGCTCGCCGCATGGCTTCGGCTCATGTACACGGCCGTCGCGCTGTACGGGATGTTCAATCTCGTCACGGTGTATCGCATGGTGACGACGCCCGAATTCCTGACGAACTTCGGCGCTTCGCAGTTCGACGCTCAGATCGACCTATTGATCCACACATTCCGTTACGACTACTCGTTCGCGATCTGCGTGATCTTCTCGCTCCACCTGATCCTCGTCGGGTATCTCATCATCCGGTCGCGCTATCTGCCTTGGTGGCTCGGGGGCCTCATCGTCATCGATGGCGCCGGCTGGCTCGTGAGCAACTTAGCGCCATATCTATATCCGAACGCAAATCTCGGTTACGTCATGATCACCGCCTTCGGCGAGCTCGTGCTCATGCTGTGGCTGCTCGTCTTCGGCTGGAGGCTCAAGCAACCGTCCGCAGCGTGAAATGGGACATCGCCGTCACAAGCCGAAGAACTAGTCCGTCTTCGAGGTCGAGATGATGGACTTAAATCACGCAGATCAAATCCCAAACGACGAGCGTCTCGCGGCATTCGACCAGTATCGGCGTTTGTTGTTCTCCATCGCGTACCGGATGCTTGGGAGCGTCGCGGATGCAGAAGACATGCTGCAAGAAGCGTACATCCGCTGGCAGCAAGCGCCTGATGAGGAGATCCGGTCGCCGAAAGCGTTCCTGATCACGGTCGTGAGCCGGCTGTGCATGGACCATTTGGGATCGGCGCGCGTTCGGCGAGAGCAATCGGTCGGGCAATGGCTGCCGGAACCGCTCGTCACCGATCCGGGAGACGATCCCCTCGGCGTTTTGCGTGTCGACGAATCGCTTTCGCTCGCGCTGCTCGTCTTGCTCGAACGTCTGACGCCGGTCGAGCGAGCGGTCTTTCTTCTGCGAGAAGTCTTCGACTACTCGTATCCGGAGATCGCGAAGAGCCTCGGCCAAAGCGAGGCGAACTGCCGTCAGCTGCTCCATCGCGCACGCCAGCGCGTCGGCGACATGCGGCAGCGATTCGAGGCGTCGTCGCAGGCGCATCGCGAACTGCTCGCGCGTTTTCTCGACGCGGCGCGCGACGGTGAGGTCGAACGCTTGATGAGCCTGTTGGCGCGCGATGCCGAGTTGCACATCGACGGCGGCGCGGCGGCTCCAATGCCGAACGTCATTAGCGGAGCGGACAAGGTCGCGCGCGGCCTCACGGCCGGCTCTCGCAACCTGCCTGCCGGCCTGGTGATGCGTCCGGCGACGATCAACGGCGATGCCGGCGTCGTCACGTACGTCGATGGCCGCCCGTATTCAGTCCTCGTCATCGACGTTCGCAACGGGCTCGTGCAAGGGGTTTACATCGTCGCCGATCCCGACAAGTTGAAGCATTTACCCGCCCTCGAAGACGCACCATGAGTCGCCGGCGCCAGACGATAGCGTAGAGGGGCGTCGGCGGATTTCACAAAGCAGGCGCTCGTGCAAGAAATACAAGAGATCGAACGCAAGCAGTCGACGTGCAAAGAGCCGCACGCGATAGCTACCGATGGGAAGACCATTTGGGTCTCGTCTCGAGCGACGCGGCTCGTCGACGTCGTCGATCGCACGTCGTGGAGCAAGGTCGGCGAACTGCAGCCGCCGGCGATGGCGTGGGGCATGACGTACGGTCAAGGCGACGTACTCATGACGTGCGGCGATCCGGACACCGAAAACCGCCGGATAGTGAGCTACCGTGACGGAGTCTTGACCGGTTCGCCGATCCGATGCCCTGACGGCACCGGATCGCACCTGTCGTTCGAGGGTGGCCATACCTTGCTCGGTCAGTGGTATCTGAAGAAAGTGCACGCGCTTGGCGTCGACGGTGCTGTCATACGCACGTACGATATGCCGCACGAAGTCTGCGGCCTCGCCGCGCGGGGTCGTACGCTCTTCGCACTGGGAACAGACGACGAGAACACGACCGAGTATTTCATCTCGACGATCGATCTCGCATCGGGTACGGCGAAAGATGTCGCGGCGGTTTCATTTCGCGCGCGCGGACTCGCTTGGGACGGCGCTTCGTTCTGGACAAACCACCGCGAGGCCGATCAAACCGTTCGATTCACGCTTACGGCAGGGGCGTGATGCTCCTGACGTGTCCGAATGCGACGTCGACCTGGACCTTTTTGATCGCCTCAGTGTTGTAAGCGTCGACGTCGACTTTCCAATCGTCGTTCTGGGCGCCCCAGCCGGTCACCGCGTACTGATAAGCGTCGCCGTATCGCAAGCGCGTCGCGGCCAACGCGGCGTCTAGATTCGGCCGATTGAAGAGCGCCGGTATGACGAATAGGATCGAGATCACTAAGCCGGCCAGCGGCCCTAGAGCCGGGTTCGTCCACCATCTTGGAGCGCCGAACTCCGCTTGCAATGCTATCTCGACCGGCTCGCTGCATGCGCCGCGGAAGATCGCGAGCGCGACAAGAGCCCAGACGCACCCGATCGCAAACGTTTCGAGGCGCGCGTAGTCACCAAGGTGCAGTTCGGTCACTATCAGTTGTACCGGGACCCACAAAGCTCGGATGGTCCCGATGAAGATGCCTACCATGCCGGCTCCAGCGGAAAAACGGATCGTCCTGACCGGCTTTAGACCGCCGCGTATCAAGATGGTGCCGCCGACCAGAGGGAGGAAGTCGAGCGAGTAGCCTTGATGGCGGCTCATAGCAAAGCTCATCCCGACTACGTCGAACACGAACAGCCCGATAAGCACGATGCCAAGTCTGCGAAGAATGACGTAAGCCTGCTCGCGCGCTTGGCTGATCCTGTCTGAGGTGGCCGCGTCTGTGTCGGTGATGGCCGATGGCGCGATCACGGCAAATGCCTCATGTGCCAATGCCGCCGCGCCCGACGTGCACGATGTATTTCACGATCAGCCGGTTCAAGGTTATAGACGACGCCGGAGACCCAAATGCTATGAAGAGCTCGTCGCCGGTCGGGAACTGATCATGGAACGATCCTGCGAAATTGACGCCGGGTTCGGCGAAGCCGCCGGTGCCGGTGATCGAACGGAGGCCGAGCGACAGCGTCGCCGTGCGGCTCAGGCTTTCGCCGAACGAGATCCGCCTAAGCCACTGGTCGTCGCTTGGGCCGAGGAATGGGCGCTCATCGCTGCCGTCGAGTTCGAGCGACACGTTGAACCGCGTATTGAGTTGACGCACGATCGTCGAACCGAACTGCTGCAAATAGAAGTTCGCGTAGAGGTTCGGATACGGCCCGCAAAAGAGCGCATTCGGCGTCGTCGGATCGGGGGGCACGGAACACTGCGCGGCGAACTGGCCCCACGAGTACGACGTCGAGATTGATGATGCCGAGCCTAGCCCGTAATCGGCTTTGACAGCTGTCTGATCGTACGGCAGCGTCTGCGAATTCGTGTAGAAGGGATATCCATCGCTCGTGCGCTGCTCGCTGACCAGCGGATTGACTTCGAGCGTCAGCCGGTTCTGCAATGTCAGCTTGAGATCGACGTAGGATTGAGCATAGCTCACGTGCCCTGAACGATCGACGTCTCTATTTCCGCCCAAAGCGCCGTACCACGTCTTGACCGCGCTGCCGGGGTTGCCCGTGCCGTTGAATTCCGCGAAGAAGCCAGGCCCTCGCAAGTCGCTGATGAGCGTAAAGCCGTCGACGGGCGCGTAATTCGGTCCGATGTCGTCGTACCAAGCGTAAATATTGGCATAATGCCGTTCTTGCGCTATGGTCCCTCGGAACATGTGCCCAAGGCTTGGATCGGCGACGAAGTCGCCTGACTCGCTCGCATAGTCGACGTAGGTGAAGAATCCGCTTGCGAGATCGCGCTTCTCGAAGCCGGCTTCATATGTGTCGTCGCGGCATTCGAGCTCGATACCGAGGCACGCGGTCACGCTCGATCCGTCCTGGGTGTGTCGCGCGGTGACCCCATCGACGAAGTAGTTGAAGTCTTGAGCGGGCGTGCGATAGCTCAAGCCGAAGGCTTGATCATCGAAACCCGGCCCGTGCGTATCGAGCAGGCCGATGGCGTCGGATCGAAGCGTTCCCTCGACTTTCTCGCCGGAATCGAACGTGCCGATCGACGGGGTGTAGAAGATCTCATCGTTCGTCCCGATGACGTTGAAGTGCGAGCCGGGGCTGAGGTATTCCGATCCCTGAGCGAAGAACGGCCGGTATTCGAGAAGCGTTCGCTGGAATTGTTGCGGCGCGATCGTCTGCTGATCGAGCTCGACGTTGGAGAAGTCGGGGTTGGCGGTGCCGACGAGCGCGAGCGTGCTCGTGAACGGATACGTCAGATCGCCGCCGAGCGAACGCGCCCGTTGAGGTCCAAACGCGCCGCTGGCTTGTTGAAATTTATCGCGGTCGCTTCCGAGGCTTGTTAATCCGAAGACGTCCGCGTGCGGGAGCGGCCGCAGGGCGTTGTCACTCAGATGCATGCCGTCGAGCTCCGGCCAATACCGGCTGTCGTTCGGTCCCGGCATGGTTGGATCGTAGACCCACGAGAAGATCTCGTTCGTCGCAGCGATGCGCCGCTGGAGATTGATCCGCCACGGCGCAGTTCCTGATCGGAGGTCGCGCAACGGAATCGCCATCTCGGCGTGCCAGTCGCCGCTTCCGATGCTCGCCGCCGCGCGCCACGGAGGATTGAAACGCTGCGACTCCGTCGACGACTGGTACCGGACGCCGCGCGGCGTCGCCTTGAATGTGTACGTCCGAGAACCGTTCCCGCTCGTGTCGATGTCGATTTCGACCTGGTCGTCGGAGTCCGAACCGACGCCGTTCGTCGTCTGCGTCGCGTCGATCGGGATCGAGGATTGCTCGCAGTCGAACCCTACGTAGATGTCATCTTTGTCGTACAGGATATACGCCGTCGTCGCGACGTCTTGACCCGCCGGGCGTTGCGTCGTGACGTCGAAGAAAGCGTTTGCGACGAGCCCGGTTTTCCAAACGGGGTCCGACAGCGTGCCGTCGAGCACGATCGGCTGGGTCGCGGCGACGGCTTGAAATGCGTCGGAATGGTCGACTGCGGCGGCCGCCGTCAGCGGCGAAGCGAGTGCCGCAGCCGCGCTCGCCGCCACGACAACGTGCCGTAGCCTCATCGTAAAAACGTGCATATAAGCTCGAGTGTCATACCATTCGTCGAAGGGCTGACCGGGCTTTTCTAGCAACTTCCCGTTCGGCGCGTCACATCCTCGGCATATGCGCCGCAGGTCACCGGCGCGGCATTTTTGGAGTCGCGCGTGGCTAGAGTATATCGGACTTCTTAGGAGGCGGATACATGAGCGCACCGTTATACGCAAGGATCGTATTCGGCATTTCGAGCGTTCTGTTCGGCATCATCTCGATCATGTGGCACGACGCGGATACGTGGCAAACCCCGTACAGGATCTTGAGCCTTCCGCTGGGCTCGGTGATCGGTGATCTGCTCATGATCGCCCTGATCGCCGGCGGTATCGGAATACTCATGCCGGCTTCCGCGCGCACATCATCGATCGTGCTTATCGTCGTCTATTCGATTTTTTCGCTCTGCGCGATCCCGGGCATTTTCGCTGCGCCGAAAGTATACGTCCAGTACGGCGCCTTCTTCGAAGACTTCTCGATGCTCTGCGGCGCCGTCGCTATGTATGCGATGGCCTTATCCGACAGCGCGAAATCCGCCTCGTTCGGCCGCTTTGCCCGGATCGGGATGGGATTTTGCGCGGTCTCATTCACACTCGCGCAAATCGTCTATCTCAAGTTCACCGCGAGCTTGGTCCCGACTTGGATCCCGCCGAATCAGATGTTCTGGACGGTGCTCACGACCGTCGCATTCGGCTTGGCGGCGATCGCGATCCTGACCAATATCAAGACGCGGCTTGCAGCGCGCTTGATGACGCTGATGTTAGCGCTCTTCGGGATCCTGATCTGGGTTCCGGCGGTTATCACGCAGCCTGGAGCGCACGGGAACTGGTCCGAGTTCGCCCTGAACTTCCAGATCACCGGCGCTGCGTGGCTCGTGGCGGAGTTGAAGTCCTTTTGAAATGGCGATTGGAGCGGTCGACCTTCATGGTCGACCGCCGCGGCCAATCCATGCAGAAACAGCGGCGGTCGAGCTAAAGCTCCACCGCGAGTATCACAATGGCAAGACAGCTGCGGTCGACCATAAAGGTCGACCGCTCCATCCCTATTGATTGGATCGCCTGATTCTAGTTGATGTAGATGGCGACCGGAAGCGAGGCGACGCCGTTCGCGATCACCTGGATCTGGCTCGCTCCGAGCTCGATGCTCGCCGGAACGTCGAAATTCGTCGAAACGGTCTGGCTTGAAGCCACGCCCATGTAGCTGTGGCCGTGCGTTCTCGCGTAGAACACGTGGTTCGTCGTGGAGTTCGTGATGCGAACGATGGGATAGTTCGTCGCCTGCTGGTCATCATCGCCGTACGCGTTCGCCTGCGAGACGCCGTTGAACAGCGTGCCGGAGATCGAGTACGTGTTGCCGTGCGTCAGAGTCGAATTCACCGCCGTGATCACGGGAACCGTCGCGGGAATAGCGCGGCCGCGAGGCGTGTATACCTCGACGTCGTCCGTCCCGTCGGTCTCGAGCACTTGACCCGTCGGCAGCATGAGCAGTCGCACGTTGTAGCTCGAGTCGTTCGGTGCGTCCGGCGGATTGGCCACCTGCGTGAAGGTCTTGCCGTTGAAGATGAGCATGGTCATCGGCGCCTGGTAGACTCCCGGGCTCGCGGCCATGAGGACGTCACCGTTCGTCAACAGCGTCGCCGGCCCGTCGGTCATGTCCAGTTGCTGCCCGCCGACGATCGGAAAGTCGGGGCCGGCGACCCACGTGTGACGATGCGTTTGGTAGATCGCCGTGTGCTGGCTGCCGCCGGCGACGAAAACGGTTCCGTTCGGTCGCAGCACCTGCGGACCGATCTCGAACGCTTGCGTCAGGTCGGAGGGCAGTTGTCCAGCCGCAGACCACGATCCGTTGCGTGGATTGTAGAGCTCGGAATTCGGTTCGCCGAACACGTCCGCGGTGAGCACCTTACCGTCGGCTAGCAGGGTCCACCCTTCCTCCGAATTGCTATCGAACTTCCCGGTGCCCGTCGTCGTCCAGCTCAACGCAGACTCGTTGAACAATGCTTGAACGGAATTGCAGCAATTGCCGATCATCATCGTGCCGTCCGCGAGTACGACGCTCGACGCGTCGCCGACCTCGGGCCACGGCGGCGGCGACACGGAGGTCCATGTGTTCGCGACCGGATCGTAGATGGCGCCCTTGTTGGTCTCGGTCGGGTTGAAGAAGTTGTACTCGCCGCCGTCGATCATGAGCTTGCCGTCTGCGAGCACTGCCGACGCGAAGTAAAGCGGACCGTAGTTGTTCCCGAGGCTGGCCGCCTGCTGCCACGTGCCCTTGATGTAGTTGCCATTCTGATCCGGGACCAAGCGGTACCAGTTCGACGTGTTGTCCTGCACCATCACCGAGCCGTCGGTCATGAGCAATTCCGTGCCGGCGCCATTGACGCCGAACGGCGGCGATGCCTGGACCGGCTGCCATCCACCGGCTTGCGCGCGCAACTCATCGGCGAGCGTCACGCGATGCGTCGGGATCGGTGGCCGAGGCGGCGTGTGCCTGAATACCGTGAGCGGGTGCGAATGGAATGGTAGTGAAGAATATCGGACCGTCTGACTCGCAGAAGCGATCGACGAACCAACAGCTATGATGCACGCTGTCGCAACAGCGATGCGGATATGACTAAACACGCCAACCTCTCTCAATTCTGACGGGGGAGTGGTAGGCGGCGCAGTTCGCTGAAGCGTCGGGTCTTCCCGCGAGTTCACTCAGCGAAGTTTTTCATATGGAGCAAGAGGAGCAAGCAGACATCTAGGACACTTGCCTCGGAGAGTCAGACGAGCGCGTGCAGCCGCGGATAGAGCTCGATGAACCTCAGGTAAAGCTCATCGTAGCGGGCTGCCTCGTCCGCATCCGGATGGTGGTCAAGCGGCCGGAAACGGACGAGAGCGGTCGAGGCGGAGCGAACGTCCGCGTACCATCCGGCGCCCACCGCAGCGAGGATCGCGGCTCCGAAAGCCGCACCCTCGTCAATCGTCGGAAGGACGATCGGCAGCCCGAGCACGTTGCATAGGATCGATCTCCACAGCGGGTTCGAGCACGCCGGTCCGACTGCGCGCAGCTCTGTCGGCAAGATCCCGAGAGCCCTAAGTCCTTCCAGCACGTCACGCAGCGAAAACGCGACGCCTTCGAGGACTGCACGCGTGAGATCGGCGCGTGATGTCGCCGTCGATAAGCCGACCCACGCGCCGCGGACGTGGGGATCGAGATGCGGTGCACGCTCGCCGGAGAGATAGGGAGCGAACACGACCCCGTTCGAACCCACCGGCGAATCCGCCGCTTCCAAGGTGAGCGAAGTCGACGTGGGCTCGTCAAGCCCGGGGTCGGAACTGAGGATCCGGCGAAACCAAGCGAGACTGCCGCCCGCCGCGAGGGTGACGCCCGATGAGAATGTGAGTCCGGGGACGGCGTGGAGGAACGCGTGAAACGCGCCCTTCGGGTCGATTCGCACTTGCACGCTCGGCGACAACAAGACGCCGGAAGTTCCGAGCGACAATAGCATCGCGCACGGATCCACGACATCGGCCCCAAGCGCTCCGGCCGCGTTGTCGCCGGCGCCGCCGACGATCGGCGTTCCCGGACGCACGCCGGCGGTCCGGGCCGCGCGTTTCGTGATCGCACCGCAAACGGCCGGGCTCTCGACGATCTTCGGCAGCCACATCTTCGGGATCGAAAGCACGTCGAGCAACGGTGTGCTGTAGTCGCGCGTCCGGATATCGACGACGCCGGTTCCCGATGCGTCCGAGACGTCCGTGGCCGACTCTCCGCAAAGCGCGAGCCGGACGAAATCTTTTGCGAGAAGCACGCTCGCGATGCGATCGTAGCGCGACGGCTCGTTCTCGCGCACCCAAAGGATCTTCGGAACTTGAAACCCCGTGTGGCACCCGTTACCGGTGATCGAGATGTATCGTTCTCTGCCGATCAACGCCTCGATCTCGGCTGCTTGCTCCGCCGTACGCTGATCGTTCCAGAGCAGCGCATTGCGGATCGGCATGTCGCGCGCATCGAGAAACGTCGCGGCATGCATCTGCCCGGTCAGTCCTATCGCCTCGATGCCGCCGTTCGTTTTCCCGGCGATCTCGGCGAGAATGCCGAACGCGGCATTCTGCCAGTCGTACGGGTCCTGTTCGGTCCATCCGGGGCGCACGACATACGTTGGGTATGCGCTCGCCGCCGAAGCGGCGACGTTGCCGTCCTGATCGATGGCGACAGCTTTCGCAGACGATGTGCCGACGTCGAGACCGACGACGAAGCTCGAGCGAACCACCCCTTATCTACCGTTTCGGCCCGGATGCGCCGAGCAGATGATCCATGATGATCTGATCGAGATGCTCGTACCTTGAGCCCACCCGCGCGCGGCGTTCGCGATCGAACGATTCGTCGCGCAGTGACGCGATCGGCTCCCCTTCGCCGAGCGTCGACGTGAAGATGTCGGCGGCAAGCGTCGCATCGAGCGCAAGTGCGAATGCCTTGTCGGCACGCATCGCACGGGCGCGTTCTTTGAGGATGAGATACGTCCGCATGCAGCCGCGAGCGAAGTCCCAGACGCCCCCTTCGTCTTCCGTCCGATACGGCCGCGCATCGAAGTGGCGCGGACCGTCGTATTCGCTGCGCTCGAGAAGGTCGACGAGCAGAAACGCGCTCTTGAGATCTTCACTTCCGAATCGGAGGTCTTGATCGAAACGACCGATCCGTTGGGCATTGAGGTCGATGTGGAAAAGCTTTCGATGCCAAAGCGCCTGTGCGATCGCATGATGGATGTTGAGACCGATCATCGTCTCATGCGCGACCTCCGGGTTAAGGCCGACTATCTCCGGGTGCTCGAGAGTGGTGATGAACGCGAGTGCGTGACCGATGGTCGGTAGAAAAAGATCGCCCCGCGGTTCGTTCGGTTTCGGCTCGAGTGCGAATCGGATCGGGTAGTTTCGCGATCGGGCGTAGTCGCACAGGATGTCGATCGCTTCGCGATAGCGATCGAGCGCCGCGCCGACGTCCTTGCCGGCGCCGGAGTCTGTGCCTTCACGCCCTCCCCAGAGGACGTAGATCTTCGCGCCGAGTTCAACGGCGAAATCGATGTTGTCGAGCGTCTTGCGCACGGCGTATCGGCGCACGCTGCGATCGTTCGCCGTGAACGCGCCTTCGCGAAAGACCGGGTGTCTGAAAAGGTTCGTCGTCGCCATCGAAACGACGAGACCGGTCCGCTCGAGCGCCGCACAAAATCGGGCGATCGACGCAAGGCGCTCCGCTTTGGTCGCGTCCGACGGGGCGAGATCATCATCGTGAAAGCTCACGCCGTAGGCGCCGATCTCGCTGAGGTGCTCGACGATTTCCGCCGGCTCGAAACGGTTTCGCACCGGATCTCCGAACGGGTCGCCGCCCATGTGACCGACCGTCCACAACCCGAAGCTGAACTTGTCGCTTCGCTTCGGCGCGAACGGGTCTTGGCGTTGAGCCGTCTCTGCCGTCGTCATATGTTCGAGCACGCGGACGCCGGCAGCCCCGTGCAGAGCTGCTGCTTGGTGACGAAACCGTCGTGGATCACCGTCGCAGCGATATTGTCGCGCGTCACGGTGATGACGGGGAAGAAGTCGGTCGGCACGCCTTCTGTCCGTCCGCTCCCGTGGAAGGTCTTGCCGTTCAAGAAATCCGCAGTGACGCGCGCGGCCGCGTTTGCGAGCACGGGGATGGGCTTATAGACGGTCATGCTCTGCGTGCCGAGCAAGATGTCTTGGAGACCGGCGACGGTCGCGTCTTGTCCGGTCACCAGAACTTTGCCGGCGAGGTGCTGCGCTTTGAGAGCGGCGATCGCGCCGCCGGCGAGGTTGTCGTTCGCTGCGAGCACGCCATCGACGTGATTGCTCAAGAGCGTAAGCGCGGACGTCATCTCCTGCTGGCCGGCGATGCTATCCCACTGGGGTGTGAACTTTGAGTAGCCGATCTTGATGTCGCCCTTCGAGGCGAGCGGCCGGAGTACCGACATCGCGCCGTCATGGAATACCAACGCGTTGTTGTCCGACGGCGACCCGGCGAGCTCGATGATGGTCGCACCTTTGCGGAGGTGGCCGACGAGGTACTTCGCTTGCGCGACGCCGACATTGAAATTGTTGAACGTGACGTATGCGTCGACCGATGCATCGGAAATGACGCGATCGTACGAGAGCACCGGGACGGGCGGCTGCTCTTGATGCGCGCTTGAGACGATCGATTTGGCCTGGACGGCATCGACTGGGACGACGACCAAGACCTTCGCACCCTCGGTGAGCAACGCTTGCGCTTGCTGCTGTTGGCGCGTCTCATCGCCCTTCGCATCTTCGACGATGATGTTCGCATTCGGCTCGAGCTTGTGCAGCGCGGCCTCATAGTCGGTGCGGTCATATTGCCAGCGCGACGAGCTCACGTAGTCGGAAAGCAGAAGACCGACCGTCGGACCTGACGCGTGTGCGCAGCCTGTTATGACCGAACACGCCGCAACGACCGCGAGGCTCAAGGCGGTGCTCAGGTGCGATCGTTTCATACTGGTACGACTCCTTCGTGACTAGCGGCGATACGCGAGGACGGCCGTGCGTTTGACGAACACGTCGAGCGCGATCGCCACGAGCAGCATAACGCCCTTGATGGTATAGACATAGGTCGGGTCGACGGCGAGCAAGTTCAAACCGCTGTCGAGGCTCGCGATGACGAGGCCGCCGACGAGCACCGACCAAACGGATCCCTTGCCTCCGCTCAATGAGACGCCCCCGATGACGGCGATCGTGATCGCGTCGAGCAGGAGGTCTGCGCCGGCGGTCGTCGTCGACGCAGCCTGGCTGTATCCGACGAGCATGACGCTCGTGACCCCGGCGGCCAATCCTGAGATGCCGAAGACGGCGGCTCTTATGCGCTGCGTCGGTATTCCCGCCCGCCTCGCCGCTTCATCGTTGCCGCCGACGGCATAGACGTACCGGCCGAAGCGCGTTTTCGCCG
>DASQJC010000029.1:0-6953 GCA_035631255.1 Candidatus Eremiobacteraceae bacterium
GCCGCCTTTTGCGAGTCGATAAGCAAATCCAGGCACGTTGAGTATCGGATATTCGGTGATCGCACCATTCACAGAGATCTTGCCGACGATGGGCTGGCCGCCGTAGGTGCGCGGCATGTTCTTAAAGCCGCAGAACCAAAGATTGCCATCAGGTCCTACTACAATCGCCTCGCCTGCGTCCATGAGGTGCGGGTAGTATTCGGTCACACTCCCGGTCGGCGTCATTCTCCCGATAGCACCGCCATCGCGCGTGACGAACCAGAGGTTGCGGTCTGGGCCCATGACGAGCTCGATCACGTCCTTGTCACGGCCTTCAAAGGGGAACTCTCGGATCGGTCCATCGGGCATCGCTATCTCGCCGATCTTCCCATTCCATTCAGCCACCCACATATCGCCGTGTGGTCCGGGCGCAACCGCAACCGGAGCGGATAACTTGTTCGGCATCGCAATCGCATCGTACGAACCGTCGAAAGAGACGCGAAGCACAGACGCAGACGTAGGGTCTTGCAGCGCCCATACATGGGTCGAAAAACCCGCCGCGATCTCGAGTAGCGGTGTTCCGATCGGAGAGAAAATCGCCCAGCCCGGGTATTGCGCGCTGGCTTGAACGGCGTGCGGCGCGGGTGATTTGTCGCGCGACCTCTCAGCAGACGTGACCGCGTGCGAACAGCCGAACATCGCGAGCGCGACACAGCATGCGGCGATCGATCGGGCAGATGACTTCAATGTGAATCCGGCTATTCGAGGCTTGTGATTTTTCACTTCCTTCATTATACCATCAGTTTCCCCGCGCTCTGCGCGGCGGCACGACCAGCCATAGCACTAGGGTGTATGCGAGAACGATCAGGTAGAGCACCGTGAAGAACCACAACGGCATATTCCAGTGCATGATGCGGATGAGGAGCGCTTGGGAGGCGGGCATTCCCGCGACCGCGAGCCCCGCGCGGTCGAGCAGATCGAACTCCCACACGCTGAGAAAGCACGTCTGACCCAGCACCTTTTGCAAGGCGATGAGGATGACGATGGCGAGGTGCGCCCCGCGCCACGACATCGAATAGACGATCGGCCAGCCCAATCGGGCGCCGAGCGGAATCGCGACCATCCCTACTATGACGAACAGCGCGACCAGCGCGTGGATCGTCAGGACCAGCTGCGCGAGATGCAGCGCGCGTTCGTCGGCCATCTTCCCAAGCATTCCCCGGCATAGGCCTGGTTGTCGCCCCGACTATGAAAGACTGGATAAGAACTCAGGCTGAGCGAGTTGTGTGACGCCGCTAACACTGAAGAGCGCGTGGCTCGGCACCAACCACCGCTTCAGCCGATGAGAAAAGTAGGCCAAAATCAATGGACCAGCCTTTTTCGACTGAGCATCTTCTCGCGGTCGCTGCTGAGCAAGCGACGACGGTCATTTTGCTCTTGCATGCAAAGCCGGGCGAAAACATGCCCGTTATCCTTTACGCGAACCCGGAAGTGCTCGCGTCGACCGGACACGCTCCGGACGAACTCGTCGGCAAATCGGTCTCTATCTTCCATGGCATAGAGACCGATGCAGCTGCTTTCGCCGAGTTTCGCACCGCCGTTCTCAGAGACGGCGCCGCGAAGATCCGCGCGCTCGAATATCGCAAAGACGGATCGACGTGCTGGGTTGAGATAGCCAATCGTCGCATCGGAGACCATCCCGATGGCGGTGCCCTCGTCTTGAGCGTACGTCAGAACATCGACGCCGAGATGCGCCTGCGCTACATCGTCGACGCATGTTCCGACATGATATCGCGGCACGACTCGACCGGCCGTTTCACCTATGTCTCGCCGTCGTGCGCCGACGTCATCGGCTACTCGCCGCAAGAACTGCTCGGCACGCGCCTCGACGACTACATCCAAGCCGAGGACCTGGTCCGGCTCGAAGGCCAGTCGAACGCTTCTGATGTCTATGACTCGACCTACCGCATGCGCCACAAGAACGGCTCGTACATCTGGGTCGAAGCTCGCGGCCGCATCGTCCGAGCGGTGGACGACGACCGGAACGTCCGCGAAACCCATATCCTCACGCGCGACGTGTCGCGCCGCATGCGCGCGGAATCTGCGCTGCGTGAATCGGAACGCCGCTATCGCAATCTGTTCGAGACGAGCCCGATGCCGATGTGGATCTACGATCCACAGACGCTCCAGCTGCTCGCGGTGAACAAGCGCGCGATCGATCAATACGGTTTTAGCGCAGACGAGTTCTCGTCGATGAAGCTCACCGACGTGCGGCCGGCGAGCGAAGTGCCGCGCATGCTCGAAGGCGTGAGCGAACGCAACGCGCCATTCCACGACCACGGTGTCTGGATCCACCGCCGCAAGGACGGATCGCTGCTCGACGTTCACGTCACGTCCTCAGAGATCGAGTGGTCGGGCAGGCCCGCCCGCCTCGCGCTGCTGCGTGACGTCACCGAAACGAAAGTTGCCGAGGACCAGCTCGCGTACCTCGCCCATTTCGACACATTGACCGGATTGCCGAACCGCGTTCTACTGCGCGACCGCCTCGGTCAGAGCATCGCTGCGGCGAGCCGCGACAACCGGCTCGTCGGTGTGCTCTTCATGGACCTCGATCAGTTCAAAGAGGTCAACGACTGTTTCGGCCACACATCGGGCGATCTCGTGCTGCGCGATGTCGCGGCACGCCTCAACGCCGGATTGCGCGAAGGCGATACGCTCTGCCGCTACAGCGGCGACGAGTTTATCGTCGTCCTCAACGACCTCGGGTCGCTCGATGACATCGCCGCGTACACGACGCGGACGCTTAGAGCGCTCATGACCCCGTACGTCGTCGATGGCCGCGAGATCACGACAACGGCGAGCATCGGCATCAGCGTCTACCCGAACGACGGGGACGATATCGAGACGCTCGTCCGGCACGCCGACGTCGCGATGTATCAGGCCAAAGAGGAAGGCCGCAACACTTTCCGCTTCTATCAGCCGGCGATGCAAGAGTCCGTCTCGCACCGGATGGTCGTGCAAAACGACTTGCGCCGCGCGATCGAACGCGAAGAATTCGTCCTCCACTACCAGCCGATTCTCGACCTGCGCACCGGCAAACCGATCGCCGCCGAAGCGCTCTTGCGCTGGAACCACCCGGATCGCGGCCATCTCGCCCCCGGCGCGTTCGTGTCGATCGCCGAAGAGACCGGGCTCATCGTTCCGATCGGCCGCTGGGTCTTGGAGCGCGCGTGTCTCGATCTCGCGGAGTGGAAGGCCCAAGGCTTGCACGAGGTCGATATTAGCGTCAACGTCGCACCTCGGCAGTTCCGGCGCTTCGAGCTCATCGACGAAGTCGCGAATGCGCTCATCATCGCCGGCGTCAGTCCGAACCGCTTGCGGATGGAGATCACCGAGAGCCTGCTCATGGACAACGATCTGCAGGCGCTCGACATCATCTCGAAACTCAAATCGACCGGCGTGCGCATCGAGCTCGACGACTTCGGTACCGGTTACAGCTCGCTCGGTCGCATCGGCGCGTTCCCGATCGACGGCCTCAAGATCGACCGGTCCTTCGTCGGCAAGATCACGCACGACGAGCATTCGCGCGTCATCGCGCGAGCGATCATCGGACTAGCACAGAGTCTCGGGCTCGACCTCATCGCCGAAGGCATCGAAACCGCGGACCAGGTCGAACTCCTGACCGCTTTCGGATGCACGCAAGGCCAAGGACACTTCTTCAGCCAGCCGGTGCCGGCGAACGAGTTCGCGCATTGGCTCGCTCGCCAAGATGCCGCCGAGAGCGCGATCAAAATGCCTGTCTCGAAGCAGCGGCGGCGCGGACGCTTCCAAGAAGCGATCGAAGGCTTCGAGGCGCATCGCCCCGCTTCAAACGCCTAAGATCGTAACCGATTCGAACCCACCGCCGTCGCGCTGCGCTAGTGGACGATGAAGACCGTCCGCATCTTATCGGCGCCGTAGTGGAACTGACAGCCGAACATATAAAAGCCCGGCATGCCCGTCTCGTAGATCGGCGACTTCTGCCCCGCGTTCAACGGACCGGTGGAAAAGCCGCTCGTTGCGATCGCGGTACCCGCGGTTGACTGCGACGTCGAACCGTTGAAAGACGAAGGCCATGGCGCCGAATTCTGTGTCGCATTACCGAGGAACGCCGCCGAATGCGGGATCGAGTCGAGGTTAGAGAACTGCACGGACTCGCCGGCGGCGAGTGAAACCGTCTGCGTCTGCGTGCCGGTCCCGACCGCGTAGCCGAGCTCGAAGCCGTAATTCGGATCGTTGAACGACATTTCGCCGTTCAATCGGATGCCGATCGAATAGATCTTCTCCTCGTAGACCATGAGATCGCTGTAGGTCTCTCCCGCGATCCACACGTCGCCATCGGCGCCGACCGCGAGGCCGGCTATCTGACCGGGCTGTCCGCTCTTGACGTCGGGTACGATCGCCGACGAGAACTTCGACGTTTTCGGGTTGAATTCGACGAGCGCTCCAAACCCCGGGCTCGTCATCCAAAGCTGCTTGTCAGGGCCGAGCGTGATGTACTGCCACACGGTGTCAGTCGTGCTGAACTCTTTGACCGCGCCGGCCGTGGTTATCTGCCAGATGCCTTCATCGGCGGCGGCGTAGAGTTTCCCATCGGCACCAACCGTGATCTGGTGCGGCTCGTCGCCCGGACCGTTGAACTCGGTGATCGAACCGGCTGTCGTGACCTTGCCTACAAGGCCGAAGGTGTCGTCGGTGAACCAAAGATTTCCGTCCGGCCCTACGGTGATGTCGGTCGGATGCCCGCTCGCCTGCGGCACGGTGTACTCGGTCACCGTTCCCGACGGCGTGATTTTGCCGACCGCGAAGTTACCGCCGTCAGTGAACCACATGTTGCCGTCCGGTCCCTTGACGATGCCTTCGGTGAAGGAACCTGCCGGCATCGGATACTCTGTGAGCGTGCCGCTCGTCGTCAGCTTCCCGATAAAGCCGGTGCCGTATTCGCTGATCCAGACCGTGTTGGAAGGACCGGGCGCGATGTCCGATGCGTAGTGTCCGACCGGCAAGTTGTACTCGGTGAAAGTACCATTGGACATCATCTTGCCGACCTTGTCGAAGTTGAGCTCGTTGAACCAGATATTGTGGTCCGACGCAAGTGCGACGCGGGTCGGCACGCTGTTCGCAGTCAGCGGATAGTGGACGAGCACGCTTTTCGTCGTCAGGTTGAATGGCGTCACGATTCCGGGCGAGGAATCTTGCGGCGATTGCAGCACCGCGTGTTGCGAGCACGCGGTGAGACCCGCGACGACGGCGATACCTGCGACAGCTTGCTTCCACATATCCATCCGGCTCCTACGACGATTTGACCCCGCATCGAAAATGACGCGGTGTCCATCGGGCATTAAGCTTTCCCGAGTGCTGCGAGCGCGTCCTCGGGTTTTTCAGGGAGCCGGTCTCCATTCATATGGTATGCCGAGCATAGCTCGGCATACCACGCTTGCCCGCTAGAAGTGCTTCGCGCCGGCGGTGGCGTTCGCGATGATGACGTTCGCCCCGACGGGCAAGCCGAGGCTGTTGCTCGTCGTGACGACGAGGTGGATCGCGTTGACGACGATCTTCGCGGACTGCCGGCCAAGCGATCCGCGCTGCTCGTTGAGGACGACGTAGCCGAGGCCCGCGATGTTGACGGTCGTGTTCGGCGGCGGCGATGACGAGATCGGCGTTCCGGCGATCGAGCCGTCGACGATCGAGACGGATCCCGATCGCGTCGGCGAGCCGTCGAGCGTGACGGCGGCGTCAGTCGTTATCGCGCTGGCCGAGATGAGCCCCGCGAGCACGTTGACGTTTTGCACTTGTGCCTGCGCCGACGCAGACGATCCGGTCGACGTTATCTGACCGCTCGCTGTGTCTGCCATCGTTCCGAGGGTCGCGAAAGGCAGCGTCACCGAGAGCAGACTGTCGCTCGCATTTCCGCCGGTGCACGGGATCCGCGCAGGCGCCCACGGCCCGCTCTTCACCGAGCCGGAGCCGGCGAGCCCCGTTCCGAGCAGCGCGTACGAACTGGCGTCGAGGGTGATGGGCACCGGCGGCGTCGCTATGCTCGAATCGGCGTGACCGACGATGATGTCGGCGCCGACCGGCAGGCCGAAGCCGTTCGACTGCGTGATGCGCACGTGGATCATGTTGACGATGATGCCGGTCGCAACGGAATGATTGCGGCTCGTCACTTGTTCGTTCAGCGTGACCGTGCCGAGGCCGGCGAGTCTGATGCGCGTGTTCGGCGCCGGCGTGCCCGAGAACGATTGACCCGCCACCGTCAAGCCGACGAACATCGATCCGTTCGCGTTGCTCGAGGCCGTGCCGTTCGACAGTCCGCTGTTCGCGACGGCTTGCACCGTCGTCGCGGTGATCGTGCCGCTAAGCACGTCGGCGCCTTGCGTGACCGACGAACTCTGGACGGCGACGGTCGTCGAACCGTAGCTGCTCGTCACCATGTCCGAAGCGGTGCCGGAACTCGACACGATCGGCGCGAGCGTGATGGTGGCGACCGAGTTCTGGTCGGTGGCCGGTTTCGTATCGCAGCTGAGCGATGCCGGCGCGATCGGGCCGGCTGTCAGATTGTTGTGGCCGGCGTTGATCCGCGCGGCGTAGGCGGTCCCGTCGGCAACCGCCGTCGGCGCCGCCAACGCAGTTACGCGGCCGCCGGCGACGACGATCGCAAGTCCCAGCGCAGCAATCCATATGCGCTTCATCGATTTGTCCTCCTTAGTAGTCGAGTTGTCGCTGGAGCAACCTCGGCCGCGGCCGGGCGGCCCGGGCTTGGGATGAAGTGTACGGCTTCGGCCATTACAGGCCGGGAACAGTTCGCGGCTGATTTTGCCGCTGGCGGTCGGCCGGGAACCAGACTCACCGGTCGATAATGCAACTAGAGGACTTCGCGAACGATGAGCGTTGTAGAGACGACTTCGGCCGGATCTCGGACCGCCGGAGTCGAC
>DASQJC010000030.1:0-2219 GCA_035631255.1 Candidatus Eremiobacteraceae bacterium
CGGCAACCAGATCACCGCGATGCTTTCTATCGGCGAGGAGTTCTCGGGAAAGCTCTTCGCGGATGCTGCAAGCCTCATACGGACAAAGCTGAGCGCTGCGATGGAAGATCCGGTGTATCGTGCGTATGAAGTCGCCATGTCCGTCGGCGGGTCTGGGCCGGAAGTCAGTTCCGACTATGTCGAGCTGCGCCGCGCAGGCATCGTCGTGGGCAACGCGTTCGAAGAGCTCGGGATTCTCGTCAAGCGCGGCATCATCGATCACGACATGTTCCTCGATCGATACGCTTGGATCATTTTCAACAATTGGAAGCGGCTGGAGCCGGTCACCGCGCTCGGCCGCGCCGCGTTGGGCAATGATTCGTCGTGGGAGAATTTCGAGTATATAGCGGTCATGTCCGAAGACTGGATGGCGAAGCACGACAAGGTCGGCACCTACCCGCCGGGCGTCCGCCGGATGGTCGTCGAGAATCGGTGGCCGCTCCCGGCCTCGACGGCCGGCACGTCGACGAGCAGGTAATCGGGCGCGCGAATCTATAGTCTGAGGGCGACTTGCGGCTCTTCTATCGGAGGACGCTATGGAACAGTTCGTCGGCAATTTGCTTCACGCGGCGGCGTGGACTTTCGGGTTCATCTTCCTGTTCGCGATCATCGGCGTCATCGCGACGTTCCGATGGATCATCGGGCTCTTCATGCGCGGCGAGCAAGCCGTCGTCTCGGGCGTGCAAAGCGTCGAGCACATGGTGCAGAGGAAGTAGTCTTCCTCCGGGCCGGCCGTGCGGCTCGGCCCTTGCGCCGTAGCCGCCCTTCCGATAGTATAAGGAACGGCCGGCGGTTCAGGCGCGCCCTTGTAGCTCAGTGGTAGAGCGCGTCCTTGGTAAGGACGAGGCCGCGGGTTCAATCCCCGCCGAGGGCTTTCCGATTCTCGCTGCGCGCGCCCGTAGCTCAAATGGATAGAGCAAGGCACTCCTAAGGCCGAGGTTGGAGGTTCAATTCCTCTCGGGCGCGAACTTTAACGTTTCGCATCCCGGAGCGCGAAACCGGGGTGTGCGTAAGCGTGTCTTGAGATTCCCGGCAAACGGGCGATTGCGGCGCTTCCGCAATGATCCATAATCACGGAGACACATAGGTTGGCAAAGGCGAAATTCGAGCGGACGAAGCCGCACGTGAACATCGGGACGATCGGTCACGTCGACCACGGCAAGACGACGCTGACGGCGGCGATCACGAAAGTGCTTGCTGCGTCGGGGACGGGGACCAAGCCGCTGATCGTCGACCAGATCGATAACGCGCCCGAAGAGAAGGAACGCGGGATCACGATTTCGCTGTACCATGCCGAGTACGAGACGAAGCAGCGGCACTACAGCCACGTCGACGCGCCCGGTCATGCGGACTACATCAAGAACATGATCACCGGGGCGGCGCAGATGGACGGCGCGATCCTCGTCGTGTCGGCGGCGGACGGCCCGATGCCGCAGACCCGCGAGCACATCTTGCTCGCGCGTCAGGTCGGCGTGCCGTACCTGGTCGTGTTCTTGAACAAGATCGACATGGTCGACGACCCCGAGCTCATCGACTTGGTCGAGATGGAAGTCCGTGAACTGCTGAGCACGTACAAGTTCCCCGGCGATGAGATCCCGGTCATCCGTGGTTCGGGTCTCAAGGCGCTGGAAGAGACGACCGTCGGCGAGTGGGGCAACAAGGTGCTCGAGCTCATGGACGCGGTCGACAAGTACGTACCGGTGCCCGAGCGCGACGTCGACAAGCCGTTCTTGATGCCGGTCGAAGACGTCTTCACGATCACCGGTCGCGGCACGGTCGGCACGGGCCGCATCGAGCGCGGTCGGGTGAAGGTCGGCGACGAGATCGAGATCGTCGGACTACAAGACAAGGCGCGCAAGAGCGTCGTGACGGGCATCGAGATGTTCCGCAAGCTGCTCGACGAGGGTATCGCCGGCGACAACGTCGGTGTGCTCTTGCGCGGCATCGAGCGCGACGACATCGAGCGTGGCCAAGTGCTCGCCAAACCCGGCAGCATCAAGCCGCACAAGAAGTTCGAAGCCGAAGTGTACGTGCTGAGTAAGGACGAGGGCGGCCGTCACACGCCGTTCTTCTCGAACTACCGTCCGCAGTTCTATTTCCGGACGACGGATGTCACCGGTTCGATCTCGCTGCCGGAAGGCGTCGAGATGGTCATGCCGGGCGACAACGTGCGGATGGTG
>DASQJC010000031.1:0-5529 GCA_035631255.1 Candidatus Eremiobacteraceae bacterium
ACGACCTCGCCTTCGACGCCGAGCGATTGGCGCGACGTCGCGAGGATGCGGACGAACGGGCACTTGCGCAAGATCTCCTCGACGAACGTCGCGGTGCTCTCGATGACGTGCTCGCAGTTGTCGAGGATGAGCAATACGTTCTTCGAGCCCAGTGCTCGGCCGATGCTTTCGGTCGGCGATTGAGGAGGAGATCCGCGAATGCCGACCGCCTTCATGACGTTCGTCGGCACGAGCGCCGGCTCAGACAGCAGCGACAGATCGACGAACCAAACGCCGTCGGGGTGAGCACCGCTTCGATCGAGACCGACGCGCGTCGCGATCCTCGTCTTGCCGACGCCGCCCGAACCGGAGAGTGTGAGCAGCCGGCACTCGTCGAGCAGCGCCTCGACGGCTGCAAGTTCGTCGGCGCGACCGATGAGTGCGGTCAATTGTATCGGGAGGTTGTTCGGCGGCCAGCTCGGCGTCAACGGTGTGGGGGCTGAACCGGCGAGCAGGCCGAGGCGTCCGGCTTCGACGACTGCGCGCGTTCGAGTCGTGGCGCCGAGTTTGTCGAGCAAGTGATGGATGTGGGTTTCGACGGTGCGCCGGCCGATCTCAAGGCGCTGAGAGATTTCTTTGTTCGTGAGTCCGTGCGCCATCAGCGCGAGTACGTCGAGCTCGCGCTGCGTAAGCCGTTCGCCTGCGAGCGATGTGTCGGAATGGGCGACTGCGGAAACGTCTGCCCTGGTTTCGTCCGTCATCCGAGATGCAAGAATCGTCGGAGCGCTAAGCGCCGACCGATTCAGACTCCCGACGTTATTTTCTCGATTTCGATCTGATGGGCCTATTGAGCCGGTCAGATTATATATCGTTCATCTGCGAACAAATGAAGCGTGGACACCGGTTGGCATGGGTACGTCACGCAGGCGCGGTACGGAAGAAATGAGCGGAGGAGAACGAACGACAAGTTGAGTCAGCCGGAGGTCCGGTAATGAGTAAAGCGCTGCTCGCGGTCGTCTTCTATTTGGTTGTTCTGATCGCTGATGTTGTACCCTCATCCGCTGGCACGACTGGTGTGATCAACGGACGCGTGACTGACGCGTCGACTGGACTGCCGGTTTCGGGCATAGCGGTAACCGTCATCAGCAATGTCGACATCGAGTCAACCGAGACAGACGCGAACGGGTTCTACAGTTTCGTTTCGTTGCCACCTGGTGATTATTTCCTTTTGAGTCCGCCGAACGTGTCGACAATTGGCTATCGCGAGAGCTGCCCGCGGGTGATGGCACGTGTCAGCGCAGATCAAACAACCGCAGCCGATCTGTTGCTTGTCCGGCCACCGCCTCGGATGTTTTGGCACTGTTGGAGCTTTAAGAAAGCGGGGCCGGACGGCGTGCTGAGCGTCATGTGACTTTAGCGCGGACGAAAATGCGCGGACCCGGAAACTCCGGATCCGCGCTTGATTTTGGTGCGTCGTGAGGGAATCGAACCCCCAACCAACAGATTAAGAGTCTGCTGCTCTACCAGTTGAGCTAACGACGCATGCGGCGCACTGGATTCGACTGCTCGGCGCGGCGATTCCTATCCGCGCATCGCGCTTGTCCGTCGTGTGAAAGTGCCCCGTCCGAGAATCGAACTCGAATCAACCGGTTAAAAGCCGGATGCTCTACCACTGAGCTAACGGGGCACGCTGCGCGCCTGGACGGGCTCGAACCGCCAACCCTCAACTTCGAAGGCTGATGCTCTATCCAGTTGAGCTACAGGCGCACGGTCGACGGACGCGTGGGGTGAATGACGGGGGTCGAACCCGCGACCTTCGGTGCCACAGACCGACGCTCTAACCAGCTGAGCTACATTCACCAGACGAGCCAAGCGTGCGATTTCGCTCAGCGCCACTAAGCGCCCTTCGATTGATTTGTCGTCACCACTTGGGCTGTGGAGTGCCTCGCTACCAAGGTGTGATTCGCTCGAATGCCGCTGGCCCGACGATCCTAATCGCCGGTATCACAGACTAGAAGGCAAGCGCGCCGATGACGAACCCGATCAATGCCGGAAGAGTTCCGTGCGTATGGTCGGGTAGAAAACGACCAACAATAGTACGACTTCTACGAAGTAGAGCGGCACCGATGGCAATCCCGGGTTGGGCCGATAGCCCTCGTTGTTGAGCAGGATGTGCGAAAACCAGCTGTCGGATATTCTGCATCCGACGATCACGCCGAGACAGCCGAACGCAAGCGGCGTCTGCCAGATCACCGCACCGGTTGTTCCGAAGAGTCCCACGATCCACAGTGCGATCGTCAGGCCGCCGAAGAGTGAAATCTGACCGAACGTCTCCGGTATCTTGACGCCGGCGATCGCACCGAAGTAGCGCCACAACTGATCTTTGCGCTCCTGCAGCGAATGCAAGAGCGTCAACGCCAAATTTATTATTTGCAGTATCGTGAGCGCGACAAGCGTGTAGCCTGCGCAAAATGTAACCGACACAATTGAATGGCGCGCCCGGGGAGACTCGAACTCCCGACAAAACCCGCTTAGAAGGCGGGTGCTCTATCCAACTGAGCTACGGGCGCCCGTCTACGTGTTCTTACACGTGACGGAGAATCTCGCCTTGTTCGATGTCAGCTTGTTCGGTTGCGCGATCTCGATGTCGGCCCAGCCCGGATAAGCGCGCGAAGGCGCGTAGTAGTTTCCAACTTTCCACGACATCTGCACCGGACGGCTACCGGCATCGGCGAAGATCAACTTCGGCTGCGCGACGTACGAGCCGTCATTTCGCTTGAACGAGAACAACACGCTCGTCGGTCCGTTCGCACCGATTGTGCCGTAGAAGTGGATCGTCGTCGGGCAGTGGCCGACGTATTCGATCGGATCTGCCTCCAGGTAAGCTTTCGTGACGCTGACGCTCGTTGGCGTTCCGGGCGCGAGCGCTTCGACCGACGCAGAGTCGACGTAGAACTCTGCGCCCGGGCTTTGACCGTAGATGATGAACATGTTCGCCGGCGATACGCCATTGTGCGCCTTCAATTCGACCCACTTGCCGGTGACGGAAGTGCGTGCATCGATCCCGGTGTTGCCGCCATTGCCAGTGCCGATGAAGACCGTTCCTGTCTTGATAAAGATGAGCGCGCTCGCCGTCACGTGACCGGGACCGGTGCCAACGGGTAGAAATGCTTGGACGAGGCCGCTGCCGCTGTTCGGCTTTTTGTCGGTGGTCACAACGTGGATCATCGACTTGCCGCCGCCGTGCGTCGACGGCATGAGCTCGGTCGTCGTGCTGCCGTCGCCAGTATTGTAGACCGTCCAGTGTGCAGCGGCCGAATCACCTGTCGCACCAGCACCGTTGAGAACGGTCTGCTCGCCCGATGTGCTTACTGCAGCGAAGTTCGGATTCGCAAGAAGATTCGTGTCGGCTGCGCTCGCCATGCTTATGTAAGCGGTGGCTGCTACAAGCACGATAACGGCGAAGCGCCTCAAGATCATATCTTCTTTGAGATTACCCGTTATGTTGCCGCAATATTGCTATCGGGCGGACAGGATTTGAACCTGCGAACCTCTCGGACCCAAGCCGAGCGCTCTAACCAGGCTGAGCTACCGCCCGATACCAGGCGTGTATTCAAGTTCTCTTTCATTCTCTCCCTTTCCAGTTTAGTTGGATCGCGGTCTTCACTCGATGACAGTTCGCACAACGGATCTCGCACTTAGCGATCTCTTCGACGATGCGCGCCCAAGCGAACCCAGCGTTCAACATGATGCTGATCTCATAGCGTTTCGTTCCCCGAACGTGATCGAACTCGAGGACGAGCAGGTTAGTGTTCCCACAATCGACGCAGCTTCTTCCCGCCATGAATTCACGCATAAGCCTCTTGTTTCGCGCAACATATACAAGCTGGTTTACGTGACGGCGCGCGTTATGCTTTTCCTTGTTGCGTCGATAGTGGGCGCGAGAATATACGCGCTGACATTCCAAGCAGTAGGAACCGGGGCTCCATGGCCCTCGGCCGCGGCTGGCAAACTCGCCTACGCTCTTCGTGATCCGACACTTGGGGCAGCGCTTTCTTGGTGCATCCAGTTGATCAAACAGCGACTCTTGCATCGCAAGAATCATATTCGACCACAGTTGCGAGAGTATGACTTCGAGCCGAATGACTTCGAGCGAATCACCTCGGGCCGAGTTTTGCACGCAACGTTCGGACTGCGAGGCCGCGATGGGAGACCGCTGCTTTCATCGACGACGTGACTTCGCCAAAGGTCTTGCCGTCGTATGGCGGATACAAAAAGATTGGATCGTAACCGAATCCGTTTGAGCCGCTCGGTGCGTCCGAGATCAGCCCCTCAACTTCGCCGCGCGCGATAACGGGTTCGTGGCCGTGCACAACCAGGACACAAACGCACACAAAACGCGCTCGACGCGATCCATAAGCATCCGCCGCTTTGATGACATACCCGTTGCGCTCATCCCACGTCGACTCCGCGGACGGCGTGCGGGCTGACAAAATGCCCGGCCCCCAATCCAACGCCTCAACTTCGATACCGGAATCATCCGCGAGCGCCGGACCGCCGCACAAGTCGGCCAGCGCAACTGCCTTCAAGAGCGCGTTTCCTTCGTACGTGCTGGCCGTTTCGGGAACGTCAGGATACTCGGGTGGCGGCAGAACCAGCGACGGCGGCTCGGCGCCCCACAGCTCGATAAGCTCGCGCGCTTTGTCGACGTTGCGCGAGGCGATCCGAACGGGCACCGATGGATCGAGGGAAAGGGACACTAGTCGCGTTCGAGTCGCAAGACCGCCATGAACGCTTCCTGCGGCAACTCGACGTTGCCGACTTGCTTCATGCGCTTCTTGCCTTCTTTTTGCTTCTCGAGCAGCTTGCGCTTACGCGTGATGTCGCCGCCGTAGCACTTCGCCAACACGTTCTTGCGCATCGCCTTGACAGTCTCGCGCGCGACTATCTTGTTCCCGATCGCCGCCTGGATCGGCACGTCGAACATCTGCCGCGGAATCACTTCCTTCAGCCGCTCCGCGAGCCGCTGCCCCCACGTCGACGCCTTATCTCTATGGATGATCAGCGACAGCGCATCCACGGACTCGCCGTTCAACAGCATGTCGAGCCGCACGAGATCGCCTTCGCGATACCCGATGAGCTCGTAATCCATGCTCGCGTAGCCCTTCGTCCGCGACTTCAACTGATCGAAGAAATCGATGATGACTTCCGCTAATGGGAGATCATATGTGAAGATGACGCGCGCGGGCGAGATGTAGTCCATCGAGATCATCGTGCCGCGGCGCGTCTGGCACAGGTCCATGATGGGCCCGATGAAATCCGCCGGCGTGATGATCGAGCACTTGACGTACGGCTCTTCGATCCGCTGGATGTTCGGCACCGGCGGCAGCTTCGCCGGATTGTCGATCCACAATTCCTCGGCGTTCGTCGTGAAGACGTGATAGACGACCGACGGCGAGGTCGCGATCAATGAGAGCGCGTACTCGCGCTCGAGTCGCTCCTGGACGATCTCCATGTGGAGCAGACCCAAGAAGCCGCACCGGAAACCGA
>DASQJC010000032.1:0-2935 GCA_035631255.1 Candidatus Eremiobacteraceae bacterium
CTGCTGCTTCCGCTGCCGCCCGACGAGCAGGCCGCGACCGACGCCGCAAGGCCTGCAGCCAATGATAATCCGACGAGAACGCGGGTGAAATGTTTGAACATCGCTCCTCCTCATATCGCCCAGCGGGGAGACATGACAAACGCCCCGCTTCCATCTATATACGTGGCAAAACGCCGCGCGGATTGGACGGAGCGCACAAGTTCGGACGGCGGAGCGCTATACCCCTGCCGCGGGCGGCTTCCTGCCCCAGATGATCGCCATGAGCTTGCGATAATTGTCACCGGGCGAGATGTTGCCCAGCACGGTCGCGCGAGTCGCGCCCGTCGTCGCCGGCAGATGGTTGACGCGCCCGGCGATCGCCGCACACGCCAAGACGGCGAATGCCGCGGCCTCTTTTGCGTCGGCATCGACACCGTAGGCGTCCGAGCGTTCGACACGGGCGTGCGCCGGCGGCTTCCCGATCGCCGTTTGGAGCATGTCGACGAGCGTCGGGTTATGGACGCCTCCACCCGATGCGATGATGCGGCGGCACGCTGCCGGAACCTGAGCTGCGATCGAGCGCGCCGTCAGCGCCGTGACAGTCGCGAGGACATCATCGGCATGAAGCCCGAGCTCTCTCCCGCGTTCCCAGACGTGCGCGGCGTACGCCGCTCCGTAGCGCTCTCGACCCGTCGATTTCGGCGCGGCTCGTCGCAGATAGTCGTCGTCAAGGAGTTCGCGAAGGAGCACGTGAGAGGGCGTGCCGCGCGCGGCTGCGGCGCCGTCGCGATCGAAGTCCTCGGCGCCGGTCGCAAGCCGCATGCAGGCATCGATCACCATGTTGCCGGGGCCGGTATCGAGCGCGCGAATGGCGCCGCGGCCGCCCGATGCTTCATCGGGCAGCAATGTGATGTTCGCGATGCCGCCGATGTTCAGCGCGGCGCGATATTCCTTTTGATCGCCGAACAGGATCGCGTCGACGAAGGGCACGAGCGGCGCGCCTTGTCCGCCGAGCGCGACGTCCGCGACGCGAAAATCCGCGACGCACGTGACGCCCGTTCGCTCCGCGATGATCGCCGGCTCGCCGATCTGCACGGTCACGCTTGACTCGGGCGCGTGCCACATCGTATGACCATGCGAGCCGATGACGTCGACGCTTCGAATGTCGAGGTCCCATTTGGCGGCAGCCTCGAGCGCGGCGTTGCCGAGAGCTTCGCCGACCGCGACATTCAATTCACCAAGCTGGTTGATCGGCGTCGACGGCGACGATGAGGTGGATAAGAGGCGCGCATGAACCGCCGGATCATACGGAAGCGTGACGAAGTTGAGCACGCGGATGTCGGGTCGGGCAGCCTCGCGATCGAGATCGACGTCGACGGCGGCGACATCGATCCCGTCGGCCGACGTACCCGACATGAGCCCGATAGCGCGCATCATGCGCCGCCTAAATGCTCGAGGTCCTCGACGACCGCGTCGTGCACGGCCCCGCGCAGCTCAAACACCGGCTGCGGATCGCGAGTGAAGTAGACGCGATTCGTGAGCAGCGCGACGGTCAGCTCGCGGTCCGGATCGACCCACAGCGATGTGCCGGTATAGCCGGTGTGCCCGTATGACCTCGGCCCGAACAGCGAGCCGCACGACTGGCGTTGATCGGTGCGCAGCGCCCACGCGAGGCCACGCCGTTCGTCGGCGCTTTGTGCCCACTCGCGCGTCGCGGCAAGCGATGTGTGCCGCGACAAGACGCGCCCGCCCGAAGCCATGCCGCCGTCGCGATACGCCTCACCGATATCGGCGACCGCAGCAGCCCGAGCGAAGAGCCCGGCGTGCGCCGACACGCCGCCCATCGCCCAGCAGTTCTCGTCGTGGACTTCGCCTTGCAATAGACGTCCGCGCCACGAGTCTCGTTCGGTACAAGCGATGCGGCCGCGCACGTCAGGCGGCGGATTGTAACCGGCATCGACGGCGCGCAACGGTTCGAGAACGCGCTCCGCGACGACGTCGGCAAGCGGACGGAGACTCAATCGCTCGATGGCGGCGCCGACGAGCATGAAACCCAGATCGCTGTATGCTACCGTCGACCCCGGCATCGCGATGAGCGGCGTCGCGCATACTCGCGCGATGACGGCGGCGCTTGCGACCTCATCGCGGAAACTCACGTGCGCGGGCAGCCCGGATGTGTGCGAGAGCAGATGTCGAAATGTCACTGCTTTGCGCCGCGGATCGTGGCCGCCGAACTCGGGGATGATCGAGACGATCGGATCGTCTAGTGCGAAGCGCCGTTCGTCGAAGAGCGAGAGCAATGCGGTGCCCGCGAAGATCTTCGTCAGCGAAGCAAGATCGAACGGCGATTCGGATACGACGGGATCACCGCCGGGTGTCACGACTCCGAATGGCAGGTCGGCCACGACTTTGCCGGCGACGCGCACGTGAAGCACGGCCGCGGTGCACACGCGCCCGAGCGCCGACTCGATGACCGTCGCGGCTCGCGAGAGCGGCCTGCGCGCGACGCGTGCGCGCACGGTCTTGCTCACGAGACCGCCGAGGGCGGCGCGACGGACGCCGGGCTCGCCTCGAGCGACACCGGAAGCGTGCCTTGTGGTTTACTCGTACCGAGGAGCACATCGGCGACTGCCTCCACGGTCGCCGGATCATCGCCGTACGCGGCGATGACCGCCGCTTCCGGCGGTGCTATCGAGGCGTCGTAGGGTTCGCGCGCCGCGACGACCACGAGCGGTTTGCCGGCGAGCGCGAGATCGCCGATCGCTTGCGCTTGAAGCGGATGCGCCCATGCTCTCCGAGCGATCGCGACGATTGCCGTCGCCGAAGCGGCGGCCATCAAAAGCTGTTTGTATTCGTGGCCGGCGGGGTCGAGCGTCCGGATCTGCTCTTGCACTTTCGCCGGGCTGCGCGCATCGATCAACGCGCCGAGCGCCGTCTGATGCTTCCCTGCGCTTTC
>DASQJC010000033.1:0-5868 GCA_035631255.1 Candidatus Eremiobacteraceae bacterium
CGAACGGCGGCAAGATGCCGTCCCGAGCCGACGTGCTCGATCAGATCCGCAAAGCGCCGAAGTTCGACACGATCATCGGTTCGTTCAGCTTCGATGCGTCGGGCGATCCGACGAGCAAGATCATCTCGATCTACGAGGCGAAGAGCGACGTCTGGGACTTCTTGACGCAAGTCAAGTTCGGAACGTAGGGGCGCGAGCGGCAGCGCGTTGTTCGACTTCCACACGCTCGCCCAGCAGCTGATCAACGGCGTCGCGACGGGCGGCATGTACGCCCTTATCGCGCTCGGCTACACGATGGTGTACGGCATCATCGAGCTCATCAATTTCGCACACGGCGATGTCTACACGCTGGGCTCTTTTTTTTCGCTCACGATCCTCGCGCTGCTCCCGATAGCCGGAGTGACGAGCGGTCCGTTGCTCGTCCTCATCGCGATCGCGGTCATCATCCTCGCGGCGCTGCTGTGCGGCATCACCGGCGTCCTCATCGAACGGCTCGCGTATCGGCGGCTGCGCAACGCGCCACGCCTTGCGCCGCTCATCACGGCGATCGGCGTGTCGCTCATCCTCGAGAACATCATGCAGCTGTGGAAGGGGACGTCGCCGGTTCCGTTCCCGCAGTTCTTGCCGAATACGGAGCACTCGATCGGCGGCGTCATCTTCAACGACAACGAGGTGCTCGTCGTCACCGTCAGCGTCGCGTGCATGCTCCTCTTGAACTACTTCGTCTACCGGACGAAGCTCGGCAAGGCGATGCGCGCGACGGCGCAAGACCGCGACGCGGCTCAGCTCATGGGCATCAACATCAACTCGACGATCGCGTGGACGTTCTTCATCGGTTCGGCGCTCGCGGGCGTCGCCGGCTTCATCTCCGGCATCTACTACGGCACGACTTTTTTCCTGAACGGTTATCAGGCGGGCCTCAAGGCGTTCACCGCCGCGGTGCTCGGCGGGATCGGCAACATCACGGGCGCGATGCTCGGCGGCTTCGTCATCGGCATCGTCGAGGCGCTCACGGCGCAGTTCTTAGGTAATCAGTGGACCGAGGTCGTCGTCTTCTCGATCCTCATCCTCATCTTGGTGTTCCGTCCGAGCGGATTGCTCGGCCAGCACTTGGCGGAGAAGGTGTAGCGTGAAGGCCGCGCTAGCGCGACGCTTCCCCGGACTGCCGCTCGGCCTCGGCCGCTACCGGCTCGATCAGATCATCGTCGGCGCCGTCGTCGGCATCGTGCTGCTGCTCTTGCCGGTCATCGATCAGAACAGTTCGCACATCTCGGCGTTCGCCGACGCCGGTTACGTGCTGCTGCTCGCCTTCGGTCTGAACATCGTCGTCGGATATACCGGTCTGCTCGTGCTGGGCTACGCGGCGTTCTTCGCGATCGGCGCCTACACGTATGCGATGCTCGCGTCGCCGCAATTCAATCTCCACTACAACTTCTGGATCATGCTGATCGTCAGCGCGCTCGTCGCTGCGGCGTTCGGCGTCATCCTCGGCGCACCGACGCTCCGTCTGCGGGGCGACTACCTCGCCATCGTGACGCTCGGCTTCGGCGAGATCGTGCCGCAGCTGCTGCGCAACCTCGACAAGTACACGAACGGCCCGAACGGCATCGTCGCCATCGATCAGCCGAGCATCGGCAGCTATCAGTTCGGATTCAATCCGACCCCGTACTACTATCTTTACTTCGTCGTCATCGTCATCTGTTTGATCCTCTTGAACAACTTGCGCCACTCGCGTCTAGGGCGCGCGTGGATGGCGATCCGCGAGGACGAGTTGGCGGCCGAGCATATGGGCATCAACACGACTGCGGTGAAGCTGCTCGCCTTTTCCATCGGTTCGGCATTCGCCGGGATCGCCGGCGTCATCTACGCGTCGAAGGTGACGACGATCAGCCCCGACGACTTCCAGTTCCAAGTCTCGGTGATGATCCTGCTCGCGATCGTCCTCGGCGGCATCGGCAATCTCGTCGGCGTGCTCGTCGGCGGGGCGATCATCGCGCTGCTCAATTTCCTCGTCCTGCCGCAAGCGTCGAACTGGGCGCACGCGCTCGGTTATAAGTTCGGCATCGTGTCGCTGCAGAACGTCGACTTGACGAATTACCACTTCATGCTCTTCGGCTTCATCCTCGTGCTCGTCATGCTCTTCCGGCCTGAAGGCTTGGTGCCGAGCGCGACCGTTCGCGCAGAACTGCACGCCGAACAAGAGGCATCAAGCTAGTGGCGCTCTTATCGTTGCGCGAACTGTCGAAATCGTTCGGCGGCCTTGCCGCGGTCAAGAATCTGACGTTCGACGTCGATGAGGGCGCGATCATCAGCCTCATCGGTCCGAACGGCGCGGGCAAATCGACGGTCTTCAACCTCATCACCGGCATCTATCGGCCGACGTCAGGGTCGGTCAATTTCGCGGGCCGTGAGATCGCGGGGACGAAGCCGAACGCCGTCGCTGAGGCCGGGATCACGCGCACCTTCCAGAACATCCGATTGTTCGCGTACATGACCGTGTTGGAGAACGTGCTCGTCGGCCGCCACGTGCGCATGCATGCGCAGCCGTGGGGCGACGCGATCCATTCGCCCTACCAGCGTCGCGAAGAAGCGGAATCGCGCAAGCGCGCGATGGAGCTGCTCGAATGGTTCGGCATCGCGCGCTATGCCCACGATTGGGCGCGCAACCTGCCATACGGACAGCAGCGCCGCCTCGAGATCGCGCGAGCGCTCGCATCCGATCCGAAGCTTTTGCTCCTCGACGAGCCCGCGGCGGGCACGAACCCGGCCGAGAAGGCCGATCTCATGAAGCTCGTCCAGTCGATCCGCGCTCGCGGCGTGACCGTGCTGCTCATCGAGCACGACATGAAGCTCGTCATGGGAATCTCCGACTACGTGCATGTCTTGGATTACGGCGAAGAGATCGCGCACGGGAAGCCCGAGCAGGTACGTCACGACCAACGCGTCATCGAAGCGTATTTGGGGAAGGGCGCATGAGCGCGGCCGTTCTTTCAGTCGCAGGCATCGAGACGTATTACGGACGCATCCAGGCGCTCCACGGCATCACCATCGAGGTCGATGAAGGCGAGATCGTCGCGCTCATCGGCGGCAACGGCGCCGGCAAGACGACGACGCTTCGGACGATCTCCGGGTTGCTTCGGCCCGCTCGCGGCTCGATCACGTTCCGTGGCACCGATCTCACGTCGGTGTCGCCCGACGGCATCGTGCGGCTCGGCGTCATCCACTCACCCGAAGGCCGGCGCATCTTTCCGCGGATGACCGTTCAGGAGAACTTGGAGCTCGGCGCGTTCGCGCGCAGCGACGCGGCCGGCATCCGCAAAGATCTCGAGGATGTCTTGACCTTGTTCCCGCGCTTGAAAGAGCGCCTGTCGCAGCGCGGCGGAACGTTGTCCGGCGGCGAGCAGCAGATGCTCGCGATCGCGCGCGCGCTCATGAGCCACCCCAAGGTGCTGCTGCTCGACGAACCGTCGATGGGCCTCTCGCCGATCTTCGTCGACACGATCTTCTCCGTCATCCAAGACATCAACAAACGGGGCGTGCCGATCTTGCTCATCGAGCAGAACGCGCGCAAGGCGCTCCAGGTGGCGCATCGCGGCTACGTGCTCGAGACCGGCACGATCGTCAAGCAGGGCACAGCATCGGCTTTGCTGTCGGACGACGGCGTCCGCAAAGCGTACCTCGGCGAGGATTGATATGATGTTCTCGAATGCGCATCGGTTTCGATTTGTCGTGGTGCTGCCTGCGATGGTGTTAGCATTGGCCGCCGGTGGCTGCGGTTCGAATGGATCAGCCGGGTCGAGCGCTTCGCCCGCTTCGTCCGCGGCGCCGGCCGCAACGCCTTACCTCGGCATCGAGCGGATCGACAAAGGCTACGTCCCCGCGCTCAAAAAGAACGTGCTCGTCGTGACGCTCACGCAGAAGCCGCGCGGTTCGGATCCGAACGGCATAGCGGCCGCCGTCTACGACGGGATCAAAGCGTCGCTCGCGCAGTCGAACTTCAATCTCGCGGTCATCAAGATACCGATGTCGCAGACGTCGAACGCGTCGAGCTCCGCCGTCGTCATCTATGTGCGCGACTCGAAGGGCAACTGGGCCCCCTCCGACGATCCGGCGCTCGTCGAAGCCGTCGACCGCGCAGGCCTCTAGCTCCACGACAGGAGCGGTCGAGATTCATCTCGACCGCCGCGGCCTCACCTTCGTAATGTAGTAGGCCGAGCGAAGCTCGGCTACTTCTTTCCGTGGAAAAAGACTTCGGTGTATTCGACCCTGGCGTGGTCTTGGTTATACCATTCAATGAGTGCGTGCGTCGCACCGCTCGTCACTATGGTGCCGCGTCCTGCCATCGTCGGCACGCCGTGATCAACTACGTATACTGCGCCATCATGTTCGCCCTCACCGATGCTTAACAGATCAACATCGCCGACGTGACCGCACTCCACTTGCGCGTTCTTGATCCAAGTGCTCACAGTCATCCCCGACGCCTTGTCGAGCGCCGCCCCAGTGATGAACGGGCGCGTGTGTCCACTCTTGTCCGTTGCCCAAACCGCGATCGAAGTGTCGTCTTTCGGCCCTGTCCGCGAACAGGTTTCTCCATCTGCCAATGTGACGTCGTTATCGATGTTCTTGCCACGACTTGATTCGATAGGTACCAGCTTATCGCGCTTGACGATGAAATGTCTCTCCAGACCGTTATTTTGAAGAAAGCAAGCGATCGGGTCTTGGTCGACGCTGCCGCAGCCAAGGTTGATGGCGCTGTAGTAGCTCGCCGGGCTCTTCATCGTCGGGCCTTTTACCGGGGGAAGCGGTATCGGTTTGAATCCGCTATTCTCGAGGAGCTCAAGCGAGTAGATGTCAGTCTCGGCGCCGGTGGGCGGGGTGTAAAAGGTTACGACTATCATCGTACCGTCGGGCCACGAGTACGCATCCGAGGTGCCTACGCCGGATCCGAACGCGTTCGTCGTCGTGTTCGGTCCGAAATCTGGAATGGCCGGCGCCGAATCTCCTAGCAACGTCGTCAACGCCGGCCCTGTTGCCCCGTTCGATCCTGTCGACGACGAATGTGATTGCGAATTGCAGCCCGCCAGTGCGGCCGCGATCAACGCGAGCATGAGAATACGGATCTTCATCGTTTAGACCGCGGCGGTCGAGCTAAAGCTCGACCGCTACATCCCTTTCTGTCGAGGCCGCTACATTTTGCCGAGCTTCGCTCGGCCTACTACATCGGCGTCACATGTTCGTTGGCGTGAGTTTTTCCACGTAGTCGCCGTCGGACGCGCCGTACGAAATCCACACGTCGTGCGTCTTCGGATCGACCGCGACGCTGTGCGTGCCGCGCGGCACGGTGATCACATCGAGCACCTTCGCGCCGGCGTCGGTTTCCTGGACGACCGTCAGCACCCCCGAGCCGCTTGGACAATAGACGCGCTTCATCGCCGGGTCGAAGGCTATCTGATCGACTCGGCCTTCCACATCGACAGTCGTGATGAGCAACCCCGTTTTGAGGTCGACGACCGCGAGCTTGCCGTTCAAACCGACGCTGAATACTCGCCCGCTCTGGCCGTCGATCGCGAGACCGTGGACTCGCTCCGCCGGCGCGACCGGCCAGCGCCCGACGATCGAATTCGAACCCGGATCGACCGCGACCACGAGCGAAGGCGCCGGCTTGATGTTCTGATAGATTCGATTGGAAACCGGATCGTAGTCGACGTATTCGGGAACGCCGGGAAGCGCGATCGTCGCGACGAGTTTGTCGCTCTTGCCATTGATCGCCCAGATATGCGAGCCGTGAGCCTCGTCGGCGTAGAGCGTGTCGTTTTTCGGGTCGAAGGCGATCGCATCGACGGGACCGGGCAGCGTGATGTACTGCTG
>DASQJC010000034.1:0-3220 GCA_035631255.1 Candidatus Eremiobacteraceae bacterium
CGGCGTGAGCAATTTCGACCCATGGGATCTGCGCGAGGCGGCACGCAGTCTTGCTAAACACCGGATCGCTTGCGATCAAGTGATGTATAATCTGCACGAGCGTACGCCTGAAGACCACGAGCTGCCATGGTGTCGCGCAAACGGCGCCGCTCTTGTCGCCTACACGCCGCTCGGGCTTCCGACGCTCGATCCGCGCACGCGCGGCGGGCGCGTCCTCGCCGCCATCGGGCGCAGGCATCGCGTTGGCGCGCATGCCGTCGCGCTAGCGTTCCTCGTACGACGCCCGAATGTGTTCGCGATTCCAAAGGCATCGCGGATCGAGCACGTCGTCGCGAACGCTAAAGCCGGCGACATCCGGCTCGACGACGATGACGTAGCAGCCATCGATGCGGCCTTCCCGAATCGCGTCCGCGTCGGCCCTCTCCCCACGAACTGATCGCATCGAAGTGTGGTAGACCGAGCGAAGTGTGGTATGCCGAGCGAAGCTCGGCTGCCGACCTTCGGTCGGCATACCACATTCTTACGAGTTGAAGTCGAGCGAAAGATCCCCGAGCGCCGGCTGAGCCTCGCGCACGTCGGGCCGTGAATCCGGCCGTCCGTCGGTCGAGTCGAGCCGCTGCGATCCGCAGAACAGGTCCTCGATGAACTTCAGCTCCGCGTCGGACGAGAGCAACTGGTGATCGACGTAGCCCTGCTTCACGAGCGGGGAGACGATGATCATCGGCACGCGAAAGCCATACCCGAGCCCGTCGACGACCGGCGGCACGACGTGGTCGTAGAATCCGCCCCACTCATCCCATTGAATGAAGATAGCCGTGCTTTCCCAATCAGGGCCGCGCTGCACGGCGGTGACAAGTCGTTGGATGAACTGCTGCCCGTCGGAGATGTCGCTCGGCGGATGATCCGACTTCGTGAACGGTGGTATCACCCAAGAGACCGACGGCAACGTCCCCGCCTCAGCGTCGGTGATGAACGTCGGCCCCGATGCGATGTTGCCTTCCTCTCCGTCTTGCACAACGTCCTCGAATGCCGGCATCGGATTCCACAAGCTCAACTGATTGTAGTACGAAAACGGCGAGACGTATTCGTCGTCATCTGTGACTTGATGCGGCGCGCCGCCGTCGAAGACGAAGTAGTTCCAGTTGACGCCGTCTTGGTGGAGTATCCACGTGATGTCGGTCCACGAATATGTCGGAGATCCCGAGATGCCGACGCCGTTGTCCGACTTGCAGCTCATCGGATCGGCGGTCTTGCAGCGAGCAGACCATCCGGAGACCAAGAAGAGATGTGCGACCGTCGAATACGATGACGTCGCGGCGAAGAAATTATCCGCAAGCGTGTAGCGCGACGCGAGATGCCAGTAATACGGGATCTCCGCTTGCGTGTGGTAACCCATCACCTCGTCGGGCGATGGGTCGCGGCCGTTGCTCCTCGTCTCGGCGGACGCGACGAACCCGTCGAGCTGACCGCCGTCGAGGTCCATCCCCGTGGCCGACGTCCCATGCGGCCCGCCGTAGTTGACCGTCTGCGTGTCGTGGTACGGCAAAATGCACTGGCCGGTTTGCGCGTCCGGATTGCACGCGACGAGGGGATTGCCGCTTTGATCCATCGGTATGCCGTTCGCGCCCGGAAAGGTCGCGAAGTAGTTATCGAACGAGCGGTTCTCCATCTCGACGATGACGACGTGTTGGATAGCGGGCATCGCTCGCACCCGATGATTCGCAGAGGCGGTCGGCGGAGAGTGCAGCGCCGAAGGGGCAGCGCACGAAGAGACGACGAAAAGCGCAATTGCTATAAGCGTTCGCGCTGCATGCCGGAATACGAAGCGGACCATGTCCTAATGACTCCATGGCTCGTCGAGGTTTTCCGGAGGGCACAACGATTGCACGAGGCGCTCACCGGTCCTGCAAGGGTATTGACCGACCAGCGACTCGATGGTCTAGACTAAGCCACATGAAAACATCAGGATACACCGTCGGTCAGCTCGCATCGCGCTGCGGCGTCGCGGTGAAGACGGTCCAGTTCTACGCCGATGAGGGGCTGTTGAAGGCGAGCGGCGGCGCCACCGAGGCGGGCTACCGTTTATTCACCGACGACGACCTCGCCGATCTGCGAGCTATCCGAAGTCTTCGCGCACTCGGTTTTTCGCTCGACTCGATTCGGGGCATGCTCGGCGGGTCGGCCGATCCGCACTCGACGGCCCGGCTCCAGCTCGAGATCGTCGACGCGCAGCTGCGAGCGCTACGGCGCCAGCGCGCGGTCATCGCATCCGCGATCTCGACCGAAGCCGGACCCGATGTCCGACACCGTCTCCAGCTCGCGCAGGCCGCAGCCTCGCTTGGCGCGCTCGAGCGGGATGCCGCGATCGAGCGCTTCATGGATCGCGTCCGCAAGGGTGCTCCGCTCGAGGCCGAATCGAACCTCCGCCGGATGATCGCGATGGATCTGCCGGATGAGCTGTCCGATCGACAGCTCGAGGCGTGGTTAGAATTGTCGGCGCTGATCGAGGATGATTCGTTCATCGGCGTCCTGCACGCGCAGCACGAACCTTTCGACGGTCGAAGCGAAGCGTTCGCAAAAGACATCGGCCCGATCATCGGTGAAGCCGTCGAGGCGCTGAGCGAAGGGTGCGATGCCGGGAGCGAGCGCGTCGGCGCACTGGTCGACCGCTGGGCGAGCGCATTCGCACGCGGCCTTGGTCGCGACGACGACGAGCCGTTTCGGCGCTGGCTCCTCGAGTATTCCCAGAGGACGAACGATCCGCGCATCCAGCGGTTCTGGGAGTTCGTCGCGATCATGAAGGGCAGACCGCCGGGTGTCTCTCCGTTCATCGCAGCGCAGCAGCTGCTCATCGACTGCCTCGCCGCGAAGCTCGCGAAATGATCTAAGGAGCGGTCGAGATTCGTCTCGACCGCCACGGCCTCGCTTGAAAAGGTCGCGCTTCGAACGTCGTGAACATGCCCGCATGCTGCGCGCTGCTTTGTTGAGCGCCGCGGGAAACCGCGGGCTCGCGCGTTTTGTCACGAAGCACGGCAAACGCTTGGGAGCGTATCGCTTCATCGCGGGCGAGACGCTCGATGAGTTCATGCAGGTCGTCGGTGCGACGAACGCGGCTGGCATGCGCGTCGCCGCCGGATTGCTCGGCGAGGACGTCACCGATCGCGCCGCCGCCACAGCGGTCGCGCGCGAGTACGAAGGCGTGCTCGATCGCTTCGCCGCC
>DASQJC010000035.1:0-4522 GCA_035631255.1 Candidatus Eremiobacteraceae bacterium
GCCGACAGACACGCCGACGACGTAGCAGTTCTTGTAGCGGCGGGCGTATGCGCCGCCGGTCTTGAGCAGGTCGTTGGATGAGTTGATGGTCGCCTTGTACGGATTGAGCAAGACGACTTCTGATTCCGGCTGCACTTTGAGATTCGATGCGCCGACGCCGAAGTAGGACTCGTAAACCGTGTAGTTGGGATCATATTCGAGCATCATCGTCGCGAACTGATAGTTCCGGAACGCGATCGCTTGCGGCGTCGAACCGTCGCTCGTATCCTCGTTGTGGCAGACGAAGTATTTGTGGTTTTGCACGGCGAGTATCTGGATCGTGATCTGGTTGAGCCATTCAGGCGACTTCACCGGCGCGCATGTCTCAGCTTCGCCGCCTGAAACGGGACCTGTGAGCAATGCGGCCGCAAGCGGCATGTTCTTATTGTAGCCCGCAGCGAGGCCGTTGAAGAAAATGCTCTTGCCGGAAAAGCTCTGCATCGCACCTTCCATCGCCTCTTCGGCCGCTGTCCATTCCTGCGTCGTGACCGGGCCGCTGCCGTCCGCCGCGCATGGCGGTGCCGGTTGCGCATACTCGTAAGGCTGGTCCGCGGTGTCCTCGTAGAGTCCCCACGTCTGGCCACCGTTATTGACGAAGTTCGTGTACCACTGTTCCCACGCGGTCAGCGTCCCCGGAATTCGCGGATCGGTCACGTAGATCGTCGTGTGGCCCGGCTTCACCCATTGCACGTACTGGCCGTCGCACGTGAGCGCGACGTCGGACATGCTTAGATCCGCATTCGTCCCCGAGGAGTCGCCCGGCAAGTAGTGGTCGATGTCGCCATAGGGAATCGTCTCTATGCCGACGCTCGAGAACTGGTCGACCTGCTGCGGCCCGGCGTTCGTGTGGCCGAGCGTGAGATATGGCGCCGCCTGATCAGGCGTGATGTTGAGAACGTCGGCCGTGTCGATGCTCGTCAGCAAGTGCGGACTTGCCATCGGCTGCGGGCTGCTGAATCCGCCGTTACGACCGATGCCCATCTGCGACATCGTCTTGCCTAGCGGCAGGCCACCCGACGGGAGCGAGCTATTCGATCCAGAGCAGCCCGCGAGGAATAGCGCGGCGCACGCTGCGCCAATAAACCGATTGGACATCTGAGAATCCCCCACACGATAGATGTCAGCGACTGAATTAAGCGCAGACGCTCACCCATCATAAGAAGATTCGGCAGAGTCGCTCACCGAAAATGACACCGCGAGACCGGATGCGAGTACAATCACTCGCATTGTGACCGAAGTGTGATGCGTACGATTAACGACCGTTGAATGTCAGATGACTTCGTGCGCTAGTACACAAACAGCAGTGCTTTTGCTTGTGTGGTGTAGCAAAGCAACCGTGCGGTCGGCGAACAAGAACGACGGATAAGAGCGACGGAAAAATATTTATGGATCTACGACCTGCGCGACCTGAAGATGCGCTTGCAGTCGCGCGAGTCCACGTGCGTTCGTGGCAAGTCGCCTATAAAGGACTGCTCCCGGACGAATATCTCGATTCGCTTCGCGCTCATGAGCGCGCGTCGCGATACGATTTCGCGACGACCGATCCGCTCGCACCGCAGACGATCGTCGCCGACGATGGACGATCGATTCTCGGTTTCGCGACGATCGGAATATCGCCCGACGCGCCCTCGCACGATGTCGGCGAGCTGATGGCGCTTTACGTCGATCCCGATCGGTGGCGAACCGGCGTCGGCCGCGCGCTCATCGCGCACGCTCGAGACGAGCTTTTCCGACGTGGGCTTCTCACCGCTGTCCTATGGGTGCTCGAGGGCAACACGCGTGCCGAGCGATTCTACGAGCGTGACGGCTGGTTGCGCAGCGAAGCACGCCGAAAACAGAGCGTTTGGGGCATCGACGTCCAGGAAGTCGCCTATCGCCGCCGCCTCGACGATCGCTGAGGGACGTTCCGCAGCGCGTCAGCGTTCGCGAGCATCGTCTCGATCGGCGCGATAGGCTCGCATTCGACGAATGCGACGTTGCCGAATTGATCGCGCCGCGCCCCCTCGAGAATGCCGAGCAGATCGCCGTGTGCGTCGAAGACGCCCGCACCAGAGTCGCCGTGTCCACAGGTCGTGCAGTCGATCGCGAAGCGGCCATCGGCCGGACCTTCGGGCAGCGCCGGATCGAGATCGGTCACCGAGGCTTGCGATTCGACGTAGCGTTGTGTGAGCCGCTGACCCCAGATGTGAACCTCCTCGCCCGCTGACGGCTGACCGAACGATGCGGATTCTGTCCGGCCGTCGTATGGTCTTGTGTCGAGGACGGCGAGATCGAAGCCGGCGATGCGATCGACGTCGACGACGCCCAAAGTCACGCCGGAATCGAGCTGGATGCGCGGGTTTGCACCGACGACGACGTGTGCGGCTGTGACGATTTCGAGTGAGCTGTTTCGCTGACCGACGATGACACCGGATCCGATATTCGTCACCGTACCATTGTCGGAATAGACGATCACGGTCTCATCTGCGTTGGTCTTGTCGATCGGCGAGGCGAGCGCTAACGCGCTATCAAGAACCGTAAGCACGGCCGGCGCGAAGAGTGCGGCGATGATCCCGACGCGCGCTGATCGCATCGTTGGATCCTCCTGCCAGCCTCCCAACAGGAAGATACCCGACTCGTCATCGTTGGTTTCGCGTCGGCGAATAACTCAGCGGCGTCGAGAAGCTAGTGCGTGATTAGTCCGGTCGCTCGTAACGACTGAAAGCTTTTTCGCAGCCGGTTATGTGAGCTGGACGCAGTCGAGACCGTTGTTCGTGTCGGTGGATGGATCGCCGTTGAGGAACGTGATCGTGACCGACGAGCCCGTCGCGGTGAATCCGGTCGTGAACTTCTTCCAGAACAATTTGTTGGATCCAGCGCCGCCGCTATTCGTCGCGCTGAAGATCTGCTGACCGTCGATGAGGACGTTCACCGTACTGGTCGTGCCGAAGATGCCGCCTGGATCGACGATGTTGCCGACGAAGAATGTGAGCGTGTGCTGGCTTCCGGCGGTCGTGTTGAACGTCTGAGAAACGCCCGTCGCGGAGTTGCTCGTGCCCGTGAGATCGAGCCACTGGGAACCGCAGTGCGCAGGGAAAGAAAAACCGCCTTGCGTGAACGTGCCGCTCACGATGGCGACGTTGCCGGCGGCTCCCGTCACCTTCCAGTGCGAGAACGTCGTGCCTGTATTGAACAGGTCGAAGCTTCCTCCGCCCACGATCGGATGTTCAAACGACCCGTTGCCGAGAAGATTGGTGGCTGGGCTGAACCGGAACTGGCTTCCGGCGGGCGGCGGAACGGCGGACGCGGCGGACTTGAGGCCGGTTGCGGAGTTCGAGCATGCTGTCGTGATGAGCGCAGCCGTGATGGACGCCAAAAATTTAAGACGACGGACGATCATATGAATGACTCCCATCAGCTTTAGATCGGCGAAGGTTGGCACATTATAACATGAGGCACGCGGGCGGGCCACAAAATTCGCACGTTCGTCAACGTGCTCTAGAATTCGCCCCTGATTGACGGCTTGACCACGGCCGCCTTATACTTTGGACCAGCACGCCTCGGAGGGTTCTGAGATGAATCGTCTTCTTGTATGTCTCGCGGTCGTGGCACTTTTGTTTTTCTCAGGCGGCGTGGCGCTTGGGTCGACCGTGTACCATCAACTGCCTGTACCTCAAATGCGAAGCTCGGTCTCGCGTGACTTCGTTCCGCAATCCGAGGACGCCGTCGCCTACCAGATCACCCCGACGCATTCGGGCGCGATCGATGGGCCGACCCTCAAGCTCCCGTTGAGCATCTCTTGGACCGCATCGATCGGTCAGTTCTCCACATATCCGACTATCGCGGACGGGCGCGTGTTCGTCGGCGGTAACAACCTCGTCGCGCTCAACGCGTCGACGGGGGCTCGGATCTGGACGAAACCATCGTCCTCGCTCGGCACCACGTACGATCACGGCCGTCTGTTCACTCTGTCCAGTGGCGGACAGATGGCCGCTCTCACGCCGGCGAGCGGGCGCCAGCTTTGGTTCGCAGTGCTTCCGGGCCAATATTCGTTTTCATCGCCGCCTACGGCAGGCAACGGAATGGTATATACCGGTGGCGCTGGTTCTGGTGGAACGGTCTACGCTGTGAATGAGACAAGCGGCGCTCTCACATGGACGGCGGGAGTCGAGAACGGCGACGACTCGTCGCCCGTCGTGACCAGTACTGGAGTCTACGTCTCGTACGCATGTCCCCAGACCTACGACTTCGCACCTTTGTCCGGAGCGCTCATCTGGCACTACTCCGGCGCGTGCGAAGGAGGCGGTGGCGCAACGGCCGCCCTTTACCGCAACTTGCTCTACGTCGAGGATACGATTTTCGGACCACCTGGGCTCATCTTGCAGGCGACTGACGGAACGCCCGTCGGAACTTTCAACAGCAGCATCACGCCCGCATTCGCCAAGGGCATCGGTTACTTCGTCAATGGGCAGACGCTCACGGCGGTCAGTACAAAGACCGGCAA
>DASQJC010000036.1:0-7822 GCA_035631255.1 Candidatus Eremiobacteraceae bacterium
CGCATCGTGCCGTAGTGCGCGTCCACTGCATCTTCAGCCCGCTTCAGCGTGACGACGTCGAGGTCGAAGCGGTTTCGGTCGATCGACCGGGCCATCGTGAGCAGTCGGTTCTCGTCTCCGCCGAAATAGAGCTCGTTGATGACCGACAGGACGCGAAGACGCTCGCTCATCGCGTGACTGCGCCCGTTGAGAATCGCTCGACATTTGCGGCGATGAGCGACTCGGCGGCCTTGACGCCGGCGTCGTCGTTGACGTCGATCCATGGCGCATCGTGGTTGAAAGCGCCGACGCGTTCGCCTCGGGCGATGAGCCGCGCTATGAGCTCGGGCACGTTCGTCGGCTTCCCTGGCTCGATCGACTCGCGCGCCTTGCGGCCGACCACATAGGTGCCGCTCGAAATGAGGAGACGTCGTTGCGGCTTTTCCGCGTACTCGACGATGCAGCCGTTGTCGACCCGGACTTCGCCGAACGGGATCGAGAACGGCTCTTCATGTACGGCAACCGTCATCGCCGCGCCGGAATCGCGCTGCGCGCGGACGAGCGCCCGTAGGTCGATCGCTGAAAGATTATCGACGTTGACGACGAGCACGTCGCCGTCGAGCGCTAGCGCGCCGAGGACGCCGATGGTTCCGAGCGGCTCGCACTCGATGTGCCCCCTGATCTTTGCGGAGGCTACCTTGGCGAGATCGGCACCACGCGCGCTCACCCATTTGGCGATGGCGGGCTCATCCGCCGACGACACGACCGTGACGTCGTCGAAACCCTGGCCGAATAGCGTCACGAGATTTCGCTCGAGCATCGAGACCCCGAGCACGTCCACGAGCGCTTTGTGGGCCGGGCCGTGGGTCGCCCGCATACGCGACGAACGGCCGCCGGCCATGATGACGGCCGTTGACATGCGGTATTTTTTCGTCCGGTGCCGACTGCTCGCCCTTGTGCCGTAGGTCCCGGTTCCGTGGAAGCCGGCAGGTCTGACGGCGAGCTCGAAGTGTACACTGTACGCGTGGACACAACTGGACATACCATGCTCATCACCGGCGGCGCGAGCGGCATCGGTTTCGCGCTCGCACAGCGTTTCGTCGAGGCCGGCAACACCGTCGTTATCTGCGGAAGGCGAGCGGACAAGCTCGAGGAGGCGCGGTCGAAATCCAGCGCGCTTCGGACGCACGTCTGCGACCTGACGGATCCGGCACAGCGCGTCGAGCTGACGGATTGGGCGTTTCGAGAGTACCCCGAGCTCGACGTACTCGTCAACAACGCCGGAATCCAAAATCGGCTTACCCTTTTGGAAGGTCCGGAATGGCCGCCGATCCATCAGGAGATCGCGACGAACCTCGAAGCGCACATCCACTTGTCGACGCTATTCGCGCGGCGCCTCACCGAACGACCGCACTCGGCGATCGTCAACGTCACGTCCGGCCTCGCGTTCGTGCCGCGCGCCGCGGTGCCGGTCTACTGCGCTACGAAGGCCGCGATGCGATCGTTTACGTTGTCATTGCGTCACCAGCTCGCGGGCACGTCGGTTGAGGTCATCGAGATCATCCCGCCGGCGGTCGACACCGATCTCGGCGGCGTCGGATTGCACACGTGGGGCGTGCCGCTCGACGAGTTCGCCGATTCGGCGTTCGCGCAGCTCCGCGACGGCAAGCGCGAAGTGACGTACGGATTCTCGGTCGAGTCGATGAACGCGACGGCGCAAGAGCGCGAAGCGCTCTTCGATCGGATGAACAGTCACTAAGTTGTGGTATGCCGCGCGGTATGTGGTAGGCCGAGCGAAATGTGGTATGCCGAGCGAAGCTCGGCTCGCTCGGCTTGCGATCACTTCACGTCGAAGTACGTCACGCAACTACCCGCCGCCACGAGCAACCCTTTATCGTCCGCTGATGGCCCGCGCCCCATTGCTTTCCCGCACAATCGCCAGCGGCCGGCGGTTTTGCCGTCGCCTGCTTGAAATGCGTCGAGCCATCCCGATGCCTCGGTCGTGAAGACGGTCGATCCGCGAACGACAGGCGCTTCATATTCGCCGCTGGTCGTCGCTTGCCACATGATCGCACCGTCGGAAGCGCGCAGCGCGGTGAGCGAGCCGCTGTCGCCGTTGTAAAGCGGCACATAGATGCTTTCGTTTGCCACCGCGGCCGTGCCGACGATCATCGCCGACGTCGACGCCTGCGCGAGGTCGGTATGCCACAATTGCTTACCGTCGACTGCGCTACCGGCATAGTACGTGCCGTCTTTGCCGCCCTCGCCGATCGCCCACGTCGGCTTCGCTCGCGATCCGGCGTTGAAACGGTTGGGCGATGCGAATAGGTCGTCATCTTGTGCATCGTGCGGCCGCACAGGACCGTAGCTCCACAACGTCTTGCCGGTCCGCAGATCGAGTGCGAGGATACTATCGCTGCCCGGATCGTCACCCGGCGGCGGTGCGAACATTGGCGTCGGGTTGCCGGTACCAAGGTACGCGATGCCGGCCTTCGCGTCGATCGCCGGAGTAGCCGAAATCCCCGTTCCGGTTCCCTTGTAGAGCGCCGGCTCGATAGACCACCGCTTCTCGCCGGTGCGCGCATCGAGCGCGATTTCTCGACCGCGATCCGTCGGGCTGTCGGCAAGCATGTCGATGCCGATGAGCACAAGTCCGTCGGCCACGACCGGGGACGAATAGGCGTCATCGTGCCTGCCGTTGTCGCAGATGGACCGGCGCCATTTCTGCCTTCCTGTCATCGCATCGTAGGCGGCCGCTTCGCATCCGCCGCTCGCGGCGTACGCTGTGTCGTCGACGATCGAGACCGAACCGAGCACGCCGCGCGGTTGGCCGTAGGTCTCATCTGGGTTTGCGCGCAGGTACGCCTTCCAAAGCGCGTGGCCGTCTGCTGCGGAAACGGCGACGACGTCGCCAAGCCACGTGCCGAAGTAGATGATGCCGTTGGACTCGGTTGGCGTCGAGGTGACGGTGCTGTCCGCCCGGTACTGCCAACGTCGCACGAGGCGCGGCGTCGCCGAAGACTTAGCCGCGACGGAACCTGAGTTATCGAGATCGTGGCGGTACGATGACCAGTCCGACGCGCCGATGCAGCAGAGGGTCAGCGCAGACGCCACCAGCGCGAGCGCCGCAGATCGATATCGTAGAGCGAGCATAGGCTAGGCGCTCTTCGCGCGCAGGCGATGCGTCGCCCCCGCCACGAACTGCGCGTCGATGCCAGGTCGTCTGCATATCGGCTGCATGGGATGGCAAGAGAAGGACTGGATCGGTCCGGTCTATCCCGCGGAGACGAAGCCGCCGGATATGCTCGCCCTCTACGCGCGGCGCCACTCGACGGTCGAGGTCGACTCGACGTTCTACGGACGGCCGCGAGAGTCGACCGTCGTCGCGTGGCGAGATGCCGCGCCCGAGGGTTTCCGATTTGCGTTGAAAGTCTCGCGAGAGATCACGCACAAAAAGCATTTCGAAGATGCAGGCCAGTCGTTCACCTGGTTTGTCGATCGAGCGCGGTTGCTCGGGCCGGCGCTCGGCGCGTTGCTCCTCCAATGCGGGGGCGACTTCAGGCCGACACCTGCGAACAAGACACGGCTCTACACGTTCTTGGACGAGCACTTGCCGCCGGATGTCAACATGGTGCTCGAGTTGCGCCATCGCGATTGGTTCGACGATTCGCTGTTCGAGGCGGCGCGCAGCCAGCGATTCGCGATCGCGGCGACCGAAGGACCGCATTCGACGCTCGAGCTTGCCAAGCGCGTGCTCGAGGAGCAAGGCTCGGAGCTCGGATTTGCATATGCGCGACTGATGGGCCTCACCGCTTTCGAGCATTACGATCGCGTGCAGGTAGATCGCGGTGAATCGCTCGACGTCTGGGCGAAGCTTCTCGCGAATGCCCGCAAGAACGTCGACGACCTATTCGTCTACATCAGCGACGACTACGCCGGCCACTCTCCGGCGACGGCGCTCGATCTCATCTCCCGCATCGAAGCCCTTTCTTAGCGGATCGAGAATTGTAGAGCGGCCTAGACAATCGTAGCCGAGCTTCGCTCGGCCTACTACATTTGATAGTGCAAGACCGCGGCGGTCGACCATAAAGGTCGACCGCTCCATTCTTATCGCGAAAGTCGTTTCGTTTGCTTGACCATCTCGCGGACGCGCGGGTGGTCGCCTTCGACGGTCTTGATCCAGCGCGCGAACGGCGGGACCTTCTCGCCGACTCGGTAGAGATAATAGTAGGCGCTCACGTCGCCTACGTACTTGAAGTTCCGGCGGAGGTCCGTTGTCAGCGCAGCATACGTCTTGTGCGACCGCAAGTACGCTCGCAGCGATTTGTGCTCTCGTTCGAGCGCGAGCATCGCCTTTGCGTTGTCGACCGTCGCGCGGATCTTGCGCTCGCTGTGCAAGATCTGAGGCGCTTCCATGATCCTGCGGATGTCCTTGTGCCCATAGCGGGCGACTTTGCGCGGATCAAAACCTTCGAAGGCCTCGACGAGCCGCTCCCATTGGCCATCGATCTGCGCCCAGCTCACCCCGGCCTGAAAGATCGCGCGCGTCATCACCGCGAGATGATCGGACGGCGTCGGCTCGGCTATCCGCGGGTGGTTTGCGCGCGTCCGGTCGCCGCGATCGGCAGGATCGGGCTTTGCACCCCTCAAGCGACCACCCCGCTCTTCGCGACGCACGCCTCAACCCGCTGAGCGAGGAAGCGCCGTTCCGACGCGTTTCGCGCGACCCGCCGCGCCGACTCGAAGTGTTCGCGCGCTTTGGCGCAGTCGCCGCGCCGAAGCTCGAACTCGCCGAGCGCAGCATGATAGAACGGATACTGCTCGAGCCGAGGTTGATCTTCGATCCCAGCGATCTCCGCGAGCCCGCGCTCCGGCCCCTCAGCGTGGCCGTACGCGATCGCGCGATTGAGTGCGACGACCGGCGAAGGCTTCGCTCGGATAAGCAGGTCGTAGAGCGAGGCGATCTTCTTCCAGTCGGTCTCCGCTGAAGTCTTCGAGCGCGCGTGTATCGACGAGATCGCCGCTTCGATGTGATACTCGCTCAGCTCGTCGCCGCTCGCCGAGCGGTCGAGCAGATCGATCCCCCGACAGATCAAAGTCTGATCCCACAAGGATCGATCTTGATCGGCGAGCGCGTTCAAATTGCCGAGCGCGTCGACCCGAGCGGGCAAACGCGACGCGTTGAGCGCCATGAGCGCGCAAAGGGCGAGTGTCGCCGGCGTCGATGTCGACGGATGATCCGCGAGGAGCGCACCGAGGCGGATCGCCTCGCGGCACAACTCTGCACGGACCGCAGACTCGGGCGACGCGCCGTGATAGCCTTCGTTGAACAGCAGGTAGAGCGCACGCTGAACGCTCGCCAGCCGTTTCGGCAGATCGCGATCCGCCAGGTCGAACAGACCAGAAGATTGCGCGAGCGCGTGCTTCGCGCGGGTGATGCGCTTCTCGATCGCCGCATTGCCGCTCAAAAAGGCGGCGGCGATCTCGCCCACGCTGAAGCCACAGAGCAAGTGGAGGATGAGCGCGATCTGCGCTTCTTCCGACAACCGAGGGCTGCAGCATGAGAACATCATGCGCAGTTGGTCGTCCTTGATCGCCGAAGGCTCGAACATCGCGTCGAGGGTGGGAACGAGCGTCCATTCGCTTTCGTGCAGACGTCCGAGTTCAGGTGCGAAGCGGCGCGCCGTTTTTTCACGCCGCAAGACGTCGATCGCATGCCGTTTCGCTGCCGTCATGAGCCACGCGGCCGGATTTTCGGGCACACCGCGCAGCCGCCAGATCTCCAAAGCACGACAGAAGGCGTCCTGTGCGACGTCTTCTGCCAGCGCGAGGTTATGGATGCCGAAGATGCGCGTCAGGGCGGCGATCATCCGCCCTGACTCCCGCTTGAAAAGCGGCTCTTCGACCACTACATCTCCATGACGGGGCGGACTTCGACGACGCCGTCGGTGTCGAAGATCGGGCATCCCTTCGACAGCTCGGCGGCCTGCGCGAGATCGCGCGCCGTGATGAGCGTGTAGCCGCCGACGACGTCCTTCGACTCCGGATACGGACCGTCGGTCACGACCTTCGATTTGCCGCGCACGACTTTGCCGGCGGGGTCGAGCGGTTGGCCGCGATCCTTGAGGTGACCCTTCGATCCGAGGTCTTCCATCCATGCGACCCACTTCTGCATGACCTTGTCGGGGTCGGCTCCATCCATTGCGCGCTGTCCGCCTCTATAGAGGAAAAGAAATTCGCTCATTGTTGCTGCTCCTATGACGTGATGCGTGGAGTTCGTTCTCCGACCCTACGACGTTTGAGCCGCCCGTTTCCGGACACCCATTTTTCGGGCCGCCGAGGCGCGCCGCCTACGACTTTTCGCACGTTAAGGCGCCATAACGATTGCAGTGTGCGTCGCAACCGTCACGGCGCGATTCTGGAAGCCGGTAGGGCACTTTGCTCGCTGAGCGGCGAAGTCTCCGCGTAAAGACCTTCTCGTCGTCGATGAACGGAGAAGAATCATGCGTAGACTCAGCCTTTCGATCGCCTTACTGTCGGCGGTCGTACTCGCTTCGTGCAGCACCGGGGAACGGACGCAGCCGAGTGCCCCCGACGTGCGCGTTCCAATGGTCCAGGCGCAAGTGACGAAGACCGGCTCGTTCGTCTTACCACCCCAGTCGACGAATCCCGAGCTCCTTCCGCCGCTTCCGTCGGGGAACGTCGTCCACGTCGATCTCGTACTGCTCGATCGCGATGTCGAGATCGCGCCCGACATGCACTATCGGGCGTGGACGTTCAATGGCACCGTTCCGGGGCCGGTCATCCACGCGAAGGTCGGCGATACGATCGACGTGACGCTGACGAACAAAGCGATGATGGGCCACTCGATCGATTTTCACGCGGCGCTCGCGCCGCCGAATATCGCCTATCAGACGGTCAAGCCGAACCACACGCTTCACTTCTCGTGGGTGGCCGAGTACCCGGGCGCCTTCATGTACCACTGCGGCACGCCGCCTGTCCTCGCTCACATCTCGAACGGCATGTACGGCGAAATCGTGATCGACCCGAAAGACGGCTGGGGCGATGACGCGCAAGACTACGTCTTCGTCCAGAGCGAGTTCTATCCGACGCTCATGCCGGGATCGGATGACGACTACTTCGGCGATCTCGCGAAGATGAAGTCGGCGATGGCCGAGGTCGTGACGTTCAACGGCGTCGCGTTCCGCTATCGCGAGAATCCGCTGCCGATCAAGGTCGGAAAACTCGTCCGCGTTTTTGTCGTCGATGCAGGGCCGAGCCACTTCTCCGCATTTCACGTCGTCGGCACGATCTTCAGCCGTGTTTTGATGGACGGCAATCCGGCGAACGTCACAACCGGGGTGCAGACGATTCCGATCCCACCCGGCGGCGGCGCGGTCGGTGAGTTCACGGTGCAGCAGGCCGGCATGTACCCGTTCGTCACGCATAGCTTCGGTGACACCGATGCAGGCGGGATGGGTCTGTTCCAGGCGACCGATTGACACACGATGTCTCGCGGCGACGTGATGACATACCGGTGAACCCTCTTCGTCCCGTACCGCTCGACCGTACGGGACGAATTTGTTTTGCGTTATCTGCATTTTTGCAGCGGGCACAATTACCTTTGGGCAATTCTCAAAGATCGGAGACGCAAACGTATGTTGAAGAAATTTCTGATAACGACGATCGGTCTTGCGGCGGCATCGGCGATGTTCGCTCAGCAGGCCGTTGCTTCGACAACGACGACCGGCGTGTGGCCGGTGAACTCGATGGATCTGCGCCTCGGCGCGTTCTTCCCGGGCTCGAGCGGTGACAAGTTCTTCGGTGGCGAGACGCAACTGAC
>DASQJC010000037.1:0-7151 GCA_035631255.1 Candidatus Eremiobacteraceae bacterium
TCGCCGCTCGGTACGACACGGCCGACGCGCCCGCTCGCGTGATCGCCTTCTATAAGAAGTCGCTCGCGTCGCTCGGTCCGGTCAAGGTGCACAATGACGGACCGAACACGCATACCCACGGGTTTTCGTGGGACCCTGGTCCTGGTCAAACGACGATCACGGTGGATAACAACATCGTCGCGATCAAGCCGCTCGAACATGGGTCCGAGTTCGCGATAATGCGGATCGACGCTACCCCTATATCTGCCTCGTCGGGGCATTGACAGGCTCGTCCGCCGCCGCTATAATTGTCTTAAACTACTAGGACAATAGGACACTCCCGTTTTTGGGAAAGGGCAGCGATGCTAGCATTGATCCTTGCTTCATCTATGTTGTTGGCCGATTCGCCGTCACCGTCGCCCGCCGCGACGATGGCCGCTCCGGTCGCGACACAAATCCCTGATGGGACGTACGCGTATCAGCTTCGGCAGGGCGGCAGCGCGATCGGAACGAGCACGATCACTGTGAGCCGCGCCGGCGGCGCATTGAAGGTTCACGAGGTCGCGAACCTCCAGGTCACCTACACGCTCGACTCGACGCTTGATCCGGCGACGTTCTCGACGACATCATTGCACGCCGTCTATGCGACGACGCCGCTCGACGTCACGTTCGGCGCGACGAGTTTCCAAGAGCACGTGCAAGGCAAAACGGTGACGCTGCCCACCGTCGCCGGCGCGAAGGGCGTCATGGTGATAGATGGTCCGGTCATGACCGGTCTCTTCCTCTCGCCGGCGCAGATCCACGCCACCGGATCCGCGACGCTCACCGGCGTGTCGCCAGGTTCTGCGCGTTCGTTGGCTTGTGCGTTCGTCGCTGCGAGCGCATCGACGCGGCCGGCGAAGGTCGCCTCCGCCGACAACGGTTACGTCACGAAGGGACTGCCAAGCGGTGAGGTGACGATCTGGTTCGATCCGACGACGCTCGTACCTCAAGATATGGAGGTCCCCGCGCAGGGCATCTCGATCGTGCTCGTGCCGGCGAAGGCATCGATGAACGGGCAGATGGCAAGCTTGGGCCCGACTCCCCTGCCGACCGCATTTCCGCACTTCACGAGCACGGACGTCACGTTCGTATCACGCGATGGTACTAGGCTTGCGGGCACCCTGACGGTGCCGCTCAAAGCGACGGCGGCGATGCCCGCCGTCGTTCTCGTTCATGGCAGCGGCCCGGTCGACCGCAACGAGCAAGTTGGGCCGAATCCTATCTTTCTCGAGTTGAGCAATGCGCTCTCGAACGACGGGTTCGTCGTGCTCCGCTACGACAAACGCGGAATCGGCAAGAGCGGCGGCGACGCGACGAAGACGACGCGCGACGATCTGCTCGACGACGCGCGCGCCGGGATCGCGTTCGTGCAGAAACTGCATGACGTCGATCCGGATCGCGTCTTCGTGCTCGGTCACAGCGAAGGCGGCGAGCTCGCTCCATCGCTCGCAGCCGACGGCGCGCCTGTGCGCGGCATCGCGCTCATGGCCCCGCCGGCGATCCCGCTAGACCAGATCCTCGTCCAGCAGACGTCGCGCGGTCTGACCGGCGCCGCGAAGACCAAGGCGATCGCTGATGAGAACAAAGAGCTCGCGATGATCAAAGCCGGCACCGCTAATCCGTATGGCGCAGGTCCATGGCTTCGCAGTTCGTTTGGCGTCGATCCGGCGGTGGTCATCCAAAAAGTGCCGTGCCCGATCCTAATCCTTCAGGGCGGCAAAGACTTCCAGGTGCTCGCGAAGGATCTGCCGCGACTCGTCGACGCCGCGAAGGCGGCGCATCGCGACATCACCGTTCACGTCTTCCCGAACGATGACCATCTCTTCATCACGGTGCCCGGCAGTCAGCCGGCCGTTCCAGCCGAATATCTCGCCCCGCATCGCGTCGACCCCGCGATGATCAGCGCGCTCCTCGCCTGGCTCCACACGAAGATGTAGCGATCGAGATGTAGGATCAAGATGTAGCGGTCGAGCTTTAGCTCGACCGGAGGCGACCTCGCATTTGAAAGGCCGCGCCGGTCGACGATAAAGGTCGACCGCTCCATTCTTACTTCGTTGAAAGGCCGCGCCGGTCGACCATAAAGGTCGACCGCTACAACAAACTATCTACTTGGTTGGGCGTCGATGGGGGTTGGGACGCGGGCTATCCCAGCTGCGCCGTTGAGCGCTTTCGGATGATTGAGCAGACGATTCGCAAGCTTGACGTTGTTGCGGCCGCTCTGCTTCGCCGCGTAGAGCGCGTCGTCGGCCGCTTTGACGAGCGCCGGCCGTGACGACGTGTCTTGCGGATAGCCGGCGACGCCGATCGAGACCGTTATCTTCGCCGTTGCGCCGTCGAGCTGGAAGACGCGGTCCTGTACAGCTTGACGTAGGCGGCCCGCGACCATCGCCGCCTCTGCCTTGATCGTCTCCGGCATGACGACGGTGAACTCGTCGCCGCCGTACCGGCAGCAGATGTCGTCCTTGCGCGCATGCTGGCGTATGACCTCGCCGAGCTGGCGCAGCAATTCGTCGCCCTGCGGATGTCCGTACGTGTCGTTGACGTGCTTGAAGTAGTCGACGTCGAGGATGAGCAGCGCGAGCGATTGCTTCGTCGTCTGCGCGCGGCGATATTCGGAATCGAGGCGCTCCTGATATGCGCGATTCGTGAGCAAGCCGGTCATCGAGTCGGTCTCTGCGAGCTCGAGCGTCTTGCTGTGCAAGCGCGCGTTCTGGATGCCGACCGACGCGAGCCGAATGAGGCGGTCGACAAGCCGCTGCATGTCGTACGTGAAGCCCGCGTACACCGCGGACGTGAACAGCACGGAACCGATCGTCACGTTTTCGCAGATGATCGGCACGACCATCGCGGCGCGCACTGCCTTCGGCTTAGGCAGGCTCGCGTCGCGCAATTCTTTTTGCAAGTCAGGCACGATGAGCGGACGCTGCTCGCTCGCCGCGTAACCGACGAGGCCATCCGCGAATCGCAGCTTGCTGCCGCGGTAGAAATCGGCGTGCGACCCGGATATCGCCTCGGCGCAGAGGATCTCTTCGCCCGCGTTGTCGTCGTAGCGCGCGACGTAGACGACGACGTTTTGCCACGGCACCGATTCTCTGAACTGCCGCAACATGTTGAGCAGTTGCGTCAAGACTTCGGCCATCGCAAGCTTCGTGCCGAGGTCGGAGCCGGCATCCAATACGTGATTGATGGCGCGGATCTGACGCTCCGCGCTGCGTCGCGCGATGAGTGAGAACGCTGCGGCAAGATACGGGCCGATGTCGAGAACGAGTCCTTGCGTGAGCGCCGCTCCGATCGTCGCCCTGCCAGCGACGACCATGCCCACCGCAAACGCGGCCGACGCGACGGCGATGAGCGCCGCAGCCCCGCCGATGCCGAGCACCGCGCCATCGAGACCCGGAAGCATCGCGATCGAGCTGACGCCGGATGTCCATGCGACGACGCCAGTCGCGATGACGTCGAACGCGATGAGCAGTCCGTAGGCGCCCGGTCGAAGTGCCGCTTTTTGCTCGACAGAATTCGGCGTCGCTCGCGGCGGAAGCGCGAGTATCGCAGCGAACACCGAATATCCGAGCAGCGCGTAGACGAGCCAGTCGGGGAGTATCGCGCCGATCGGAAACGCAATCGTTTGGACGACCGCGAGCAGGCGGACTGCTGCGATCGTCAACGGATACGTGAAGAACCGGCTCGCTTGCTGGATGATGCCCCGCAACGGGTTCATCAGTCTGTTGGGGCCCCCACTATTTCGTCAGATGGTGAGACGCAATTGGTGGTCCGGACCCTCAGGCACGCGGCGCCGAACGGGCTTGGACCGCAACCGCGGCCTGCTCTCTATCTCATCGGCAATTTCCTGAGCTCGTGCCACGACCTCAGGAGGCAGGCCCGCCATCTTGGCGACGGCGATCCCATACGAACGATTGCTCGCGCCGCGGAGCACGCGATGCGAAAATATAGGCCCAGATTGCTCTTCTGCGACGGCGACGTGGAGGTTTTCGATCAAACCGAACGATTCGGACAACCCCACCAGCTCGTGAAAGTGTGTCGCAAATAACACGATAGGCATGGCGTCCGTCAACCCCAGGAGATATTCGGAGACCGCCTGAGCGATGGAAAGCCCGTCGGTCGTGCCGGTCCCGCGTCCCACTTCGTCTATGAGCAGCAGACTGCGCGACGTGCAGCGACGCAGGATGAGCGCCATCTCCGACATCTCGACGTAGAACGTCGAACGGCCCGCTGCGATGTCATCGCCCGCGCCGATGCGCGTGAACATCCGATCGACGATGCCGAGTTTTGCGCGCGCCGCCGGCACGTACGAACCCATCTGCGCGAGCACGGAGACGAGCGCCGTCTGACGCAAGTACGTCGATTTGCCGCCCATGTTCGGACCCGTGATCAGCAAGAAACGCTTATCGCCGTCGGCTCGGCAGTCGTTCGCGATGAAGTCGACGTCGCCGAAGGCCTCGACGATCGGATGGCGCGCCGATTCGACATCGATGATCCGCTCGTCGATGATATCGGGCCGGACGTATCGGCGTTCGGCGGCGACTTGTGCGAGCGAGCAGTAGACGTCGATCTCGGCGATCGCGCCGGCAGCCGAGAGCAACGCCGGTGCACGCGAGTCGATCTCGACGACTAGCGCTTCGAACGCTTCGCGTTCGAGTTCGACTTGGCGCGCCTTCGCACCGAGGATCGCCGTCTCGAGCTCTTTGAGATCGACGTTCGTGAAGCGCTCGGCGTTGACGAGGCTTTGGCGCCGGGCGAAATCCGGCGGGATGCTCTCGGACTGCGAACGCGACACTTCGAAGTAGTAGCCGAATGCCTGCGTGTACTTCACCTTGAGCGACTTGATGCCGGTGCGTGCCTTGGTCGCCGTCTCCAACGCGAGGAGCCGTTCCCGGCTGCGCGTACGCAGCTCGACGACGTCCGTCAACGCCGCCGAATGCTCCGGCCGGATGGCGCCGCCGTCGGAGAGCGTCGGCGGCGGATCTTCCACGAGCGCCGCCTTTAGAACAGTCGTCAGTGTGGCGAGCGTGCCGTTCGCATCGATCGCAGCGGCGAGCGACTTCAGATCGTCGTCGCCGACGCGTTCGATGGCCGGCGCGAGCAGCGCCGCCGTCTCGAGCGAGCGGCGCAACGTTGCGACGTCACGCGGCCCCGCTCGTCGTGCGCCGACTTTCTGCACGATGCGCTCGATGTCGCCGATGCCGGCGAGCGATTCTTGCAGTTCGACACGTGCGGACGCGCGCCGCACGAGCACATCGACACGATCGAGCCGTGTGCGGATCCGATCGACGTCGACGAGCGGCGCGACCAAACGCGATGCGAGCAGGCGGCTGCCCATCGACGTTCGCGTCCGTGCGAGCACAGCGAGCAACGACGCGCGCGCGTCTGAGCCCGATCCGCTGACGAGGTCGAGGTGCCGGCGCGTCGCCGGGTCGATGAGCATCGAGCTCGCCGACGACGCGGATGTAGCGCGCCGGCAGATCGCGGCGCCGTCAAGCTTGAGACGAGTGAGATAGTTCTCGAGCAGCCGCAGCGCGGAAGCAGCGGCCGGACGCTCCTCGCGCGAGAATGCGGCGAGCGCCGGCGGCGCTTCGAACTGCGAGCCGTTCGTCGCGGCGGCGTGTGCGAGAGCGAAAACCGAAACGCGGCACCGCTCGGAAGCGAGCCGACTGACGATTTCGGCCGTCGACTCGTCTGCCGCGACGACCTCGGATGGGTCGAGCGCATCGAACGCTGCTGCGAGGTCATCTTCGTCGGTAAAGGCCTGCACCGTCGCCGCACCGGTCGAGACATCTGCGGCGACGATCGCGATCGCGCTGTCGTCGTAGAAGATGGCGCAAAGGTTGTTGTGGCGCTCGGGCGTGAGAAATTGGTCTTCGAGGACGGTACCCGGCGTCAGGACGCGGACGATCTCGCGCCGCACGAGCCGGTTCGGTACCGGCTGTTCCATCTGTTCGGCGATCGCGATGACGCGTCGTTGGCGGATGAGACGCGCCAGATACGCGTCGACGCTATGGTACGGCACGCCGGCCATCGCGACACGTTTGCCTTTTCCGGCTTCTTTCGATGTGAGTATGATGTGGAGTGAACGCGCGAGATCTTCGGCATCGTCCCCGTACGCTTCGTAGAAGTCGCCGACGCGCGAAAGCAGGAGCGCTTCCGGAAATTCAGCTTTGAGCGCGTTATACTGCGAGATGAGCGGCGAATCGACGCTCACGCGACGATGCCGGACAGACCCCAGTTATAAGCCTGGTCGATCGTGACGTCGACGAACGCTCGGTGTTCGGTCCGCTCGTCGCGCGGATAGACGACCGTCACGTTGTGACCGGTCTTACCCGCCATTCGCGTCGCGTCTTTTTTCGACGGACCTTGCGTGAGGACGCGAACCTTTTCGCCGATGAACGATTCGTGGAAGCGCCGCGTCGCCTCGTTCTGCGCAGCGTTCACTGCTTGCAACCGGCGGATCTTCTCGGCTTGCGGCACTTGCGGCGTCATCGTAGCAGCTGGAGTGCCTGCGCGCGGTGAGTATGCGAAGATGAACGCCTGCTCGAACGTCCCTGCGCCGACGACTTCAAGCGTCTTCTCGAAGTCGGCTTCGGTCTCGGTCGGATAGCCGACGATGATGTCTGTCGTTAGCGCCCATCCCGGCAGCTTTTCGCGGAAGTAGGCGATCTTGTCGAGATACTCTTCGATCGTGTAGAGGCGCGCCATCTTCTCGAGTACGGCGTTGCTCGCCGACTGCATCGGCAAGTGCATCCGCGGCGCGGCGTTCGGCAATGCGGCGAGCGCATCGACGACCGGGCGGTCGAAATCTTTCGGATGCGACGTGAGGAACGTCAACCGGTCGACGCCCTCGATGACCTTCAGCCGCAAGAGCAGGCCGGCGAAGTCGAGACCCGATTCGTGCAAGTACGAGTTGACGTTTTGGCCGAGGAGCATGATCTCTTTCGCGCCGGCCTTCACCTCGCGGCAGATCTGCGTCTCGATCTCTTCCGGGTCGATGCTCTCGAGCGGACCGCGCGTGTACGGAACGATGCAATACGTGCAGAACTTCTCGCAGCCGCGCGTGATGTTGACGAGCGCGCGTAAGTGCGCATAGGCTTGATGCGAATCCTGACCCGGGTCGTCTT
>DASQJC010000038.1:0-7412 GCA_035631255.1 Candidatus Eremiobacteraceae bacterium
CCATCGCTTCGATCGTCCGCTCACTCCCGACGACGACGAAGTTGACACCGCCGAGATGTCCGACCAGACCCTGCGGCCCTTCGATCTCTTTCGTGACCGTGACGAGGCATTCGGCAAGCGCCTTGATGACCTCGTCGCCGCGCCCGTAGCCGTGCCGTTCGTTGTAAGCGCGGAAATGATTGATGTCGACGTGGAGCAGCGCGTACGGCGCGCCCGCGTTCGCGCGTCGCTCGATCTCTTGCTGGACGAGCGTTCTTCCCGGAAGTCCGGTGAGCGGATTCGAGTAGCGGTTGACCGACGCTTGGAATTCGGTCATCGTGTGGAGCAGGTCGCGCACGGAGACGACGCCCGAGTAGACGCCGTTCTCGAGCACGATCACTTCGTCGTAGATCTCAGTGCGCCGCCGGTGGACGACTTTGCGCGCGACTTCGTCGATCGAATCCTTCGAATCGACCGAGAGATACGCGTCGTCCATGACGAGCCGCACCGGGCGCTTCGCGTAAATCGAGTAGCCGAATTGGCGTGAGAGCCTTTCGTAGAGCTTCGTCCGGCTGACGAGTCCGACGGGCGCGCCGTATTCCGTGAGCACGACGCTGTCGAGGTCGGGATTGCGCTCGAAGATCTCGAGGACTTCACCGGTATATGCCGTCGGCATGAGCGCCGGAGCGCGTCGCGTGATCGTGTTGACCGCCATGCGCGTCGGCGCGGCGACAACCCGGCTCGCCGTCGCGCGTTCGCGTATGAACGCCGCGACCTCCGGTTTCGGCTCGACGAATGCCGGAGCCGGCCGTGCGAGTACGTGGCCCTGACCGTAGTCGACGCCGATCTCGATGAGCGTCGCGAGCTCTTCCACCGTCTCGACGCCTTCCGCGAGGACGCGGGCATCGATCCGGCGTGCGAACATGATGATCGCCGCGACGAGCGCGTTCTTCGCGCGGTCGCGATCGATGTCGCGCACGAGCGCCATGTCGAGTTTGATGTAGTGCGGGCGGATCTCGGTGACCGCGTGCAAGCTGTTGTGACCGGCGCCGGCGTCATCGATCGCGATCTTGAAGCCTTGGCGACTATAGTGGAGCAGCGTCCGCTTGAAGAAATCGAAGTCGGCGATCGCCTCTTTCTCGGTGATCTCGAGGACGATGCGTTCGCTCGGGAGGTGATGCTGCTCGAGCACGTCGTGCGTCAAGCCGCCGTGACGTTCTTCGAGGACGTTCGGGCTGATGTTCAAGAACAGTGAGCAGCCGGGCGGCAAGCTCGACGCGCCGCTTAGCGCGCGGAAGCGACAAAGTCTTTCAAGGACAGGGCCGACGCCGCGTCGTCTCGCTGCTTCGAAGAGGGCGTTCGCGCTTTCGAGGCGCGTGCCGATCGGACCGCGCGATAACGCTTCGTACCCAATGACGCTGCCGTCGCCGAGCGAGACGATCGGCTGGTATTCGGTCCGGATGCGCCCCTCGCGGAGCAGCGTATCGAAATCGTCGTCGGAGATCTCGCCGCCAACAGCTTCGTCGGTGCCGCCGGGGAAACGTGGCGGCCGGAGCACGTGCGGCAGAACGTCTTCGGGGCGTTGCGTGAGGCCGGTGTTCTCGCCCGTGACGTAGCCGAGCAGACGGCGCAGCCGTGCACGCATCCGATCTGCTAGCGATTCGCTCACTCGATCGTCACCCGTCGATGAAAAAGCCGCACCGTCGGTGCGGGCGGCGGGGCCACGTATGCGCAGCCGGAGCGCGCGAAGAAGATGGCCCTTATTTGAAGTCCTTCTAAGGAAGACATCGGCAATCGCCCGGTGCCGCATGAGGCGGACATAGCTTCAGAATCGAGGAACAGGTCGGCGATTTCGGCGTCATATGGCCGATTCCTGACGGGCGAAATAGCGCTCCAGAGGGTCACTTCATGAGGGAAACGTTCGAAAGGCTGCTCGAGCCGCTGGTCCGCGAAGACGGCCGGTTGCGACCCGCGAGCTGGGACGAGGCGCTCGATCGGGCCGCCCAGGGGTTTCAAAAGACCATCGCTTCGCACGGGCCGGAGGCGTTCGGCCTCTTCAGCTGCTCGAAGGCGACGAACGAACTCAACTTCCTCACCGAGAAATTCGCGCGCGCTGTCGTCGGCTGTAATAACGTCGACAGCTGCAACCGGACCTGACACGCTCCTAGCGTCGTCGGTCTGGCGACGGTTTTCGGTGCCGGCGGCGGCACGAGCTCGTACGAGGAAGTCGAGGAAACCGACTTCATCATCTTGTGGGGGAGCAACGCGCGCGAGACGCACCCCATCTTCTTCCATCATGTCTTGAAAGCGGTGCGGCGCGGCGCGAAGCTCGTCGTCGTCGATCCGCGCCGCACGTTCAGCGCGCAGTGGGCGGACACGTGGCTCGGGCTCAACGTCGGCACGGACATCGCGTTGTCGAACGCGATGGCGAACGAGATCCTCGCGCGCGGTCTCGAGCATCGCGAGTTCATCGCGAATGCGACGTCGGGTTTCGAGGAATATCGTGCGAGCGTCGCGGCGACGACGCCGGAAGACGCCGAGAAGATCACCGGCGTTCCATCCGAGGCGGTCCGGCGCATCGCCGTCGAGTATGCGACTGCGAAACGCGCGATGATCTGCTGGACGCTCGGCATCACCGAACATCACAACGCTGTCGACAACGTCTTCGCGCTCATCAATCTCGGCTTGCTCACAGGTCATGTCGGCCGCTACGGTTCCGGATTGAATCCGCTGCGCGGTCAGAACAACGTGCAAGGCGGCGGCGACATGGGCGCGATCCCCGATCGATTGCCGGGCTTCCAGGACATTCGCGACGATGAGGCTCGCGGCAAGTTCGAAAAATCGTGGGGCCGCAAGATCCCGCCGAAGCGCGGCAAACGGCTCAACGAGATGTTCGACGCGGTCGAGCACGGCGAGATGCACGCGCTGTACATCGTTGGCGAAAACCCGCTCGTCTCAGAAGCGGATCGGCATCGCACCGAAGGGCTGTTGAAACGGCTCGAATGCCTCGTCGTCCAAGACGTCACGCTTTCACATACCGCGAAGCTCGCCGACGTCGTCCTACCGGCGGCGGCCGGCTGGTGCGAGAGCGAAGGCACGGTGACGAACAGCGAACGTCGCGTTCAGCGCGTGCGGAAGATCGTCGAACCGCCGGGTCAAGCGCGCGACGACATCGATATCGTGTGGTCGATCGCGACGCGGATGGGAGCGACGTGGCCGCGTCCGACGGCGCAGTCGCTGTGGGATGAGCTGCGCAGCCTGAGCCCGATGCACGCCGGCATGTCGTATCCGCGCCTGGAGGCGCTCAACGGCATCCGCTGGCCGTGCTACGACGAGAACCATCCGGGCGAACAGTTCTTGCATTCGCGATTGTGGGAGAAACCTGCTCGCGGCGCGCTCGCGCCGTTCAATGTCGTCGTCCAAGAACCGCCGGTCGATGCGGTGACGCCGGAGTTCCCAATCATGCTGACCACGGGGCGTCGTCTGGACTCTTTCAATTCGGGCGTGCAGAGCGGCGAATTCGAATCGCCGCTGCGGACGCGCGGCGACTGGATGGACGTATCGCCGGAAGACGCGGCTTCGCTTGGCGTCGCTGAAGGCGATGAGGTTTCTGTGACCTCGCGGCGCGGTTCGATCCGCGCGAAGGTCCACATCGATGCCTCGCTTCGCCCAGGACTCGCGTTCTTCGCTTTTCATTACGATTTGCCGGTGAACTTCCTGACGATCGATGCGACCGATCCGAAATCGGGAACGGCAGAGTTCAAGGCGTCGGCTGTGCGAATCGAAAAGGTTCGCGCCTCAGCACACGCCGGAGACTGACGCTCATACGATACCGCTTGAGAGGAACGGGATGTCGCTCGAACTGCTGAACACCGTCGGAACACTCGTCACGGTGGTCATCGTCGCGACGGCGGCTATCGCGGCGCTCATACAGCTCCGGCACCTGCGCGCCAGCAATCAGATCAACGCACAGCTCGCGGTTGGTGCCGCATTCGACGACCCACGATTTCGCGATTCGATGGACCTCGTAAGACGAAGCCTCGCGCGATCTATGGAGACGCCTGCCTTCCGAGAGCTCATCATATCGGTCCCGGCCGGAGTTCCTCTGCCGAGGATAGATGAGGAGGCGACGGCGTTGCGAAACGCGGCGATCCTCTGCGGCAATAAGTATGAAGAACTCGGCATACTCGTCAAGCATCGGATGATCGACGAGACGATGTGCCTGGATCGGTTTTCGAGGAATATCGAGAGGGCTTGGAGCGTGCTTTCTCCGTTCGTCGCTTTCGTCCGAAAGGTCACGGACGATGCAGCGATCTACGAGAACTTCGAGTTTCTCGTGGTCCGCGCCGAGGATTTCCACCACGCACGCGCGAGTTCGTATCCCGCCGGGATCCGGCGGCTGAACGTGGAGAGCTCGTGGCCGGTTCCGCCACCGGCGCCTCGTAAGGGCAATCCTTAGATCGTGGACATCCACCTAAGCGCGACGCAAGCGACAAACGAAGAGCGAATGGCGATTGACGCCGTGCTCGGCGCGCCTTCGAGCCGATGGGATGGCGGCGATCGGTCACGATCCGCGGATGATCATCTTGCTGAAGGCACAGGTCATGCCGCGCGCGAGCGCAGGCATTTGCTCCTACCGGCGCTGCATGCGGCGAACGATCGAGTCGGCTGGATCAGCGAAGGCGCCCTCAACTACATCTGCGAGCGGCTGACGATTCCACCGGCCGAAGCGTACGGCGTCGCGAGTTTCTACCATATGTTCTCGCTGAAGCCGCGCCCGAAGCGCGTTGTGTACGTGTGTGACGACATCGCCTGCATGTGCGCGGGTTCCGACGCCATCGTCGCAGCTCTCGAGCAGAATATTGGGCCCGAGGGGTCGCTCACAAAGGATGGCTCAACCACTTGGTTCAGGTCGCCCTGTCTAGGGCTTTGTGACCAGGCTCCGGCAGCACTGTCCGCGAGTTACGGCGAGCAAAGGCGAGACCAAACGGTTCTCCATAGAGCGACGACGATGTCGATTCTAGCGCCGAGGTGGCCGCCCGTCGTGGTGACGGGGTCGGATCGCGTTGGAGCGCGCTTGCTGACGTTTGACGCCCATCCGGCCACACACGTGCCGACGCTTCGCCTTTCCCGATCTCAGCCACCGTTGCTGGAGCAATCTGAGCGACCCAGCGATTTTGCAGCGCTGAGACGCGCTTTAGCCCTTGGACCAGAACGCATTGTCGAAGAGGTAAAGGCCTCAAAACTTATGGGTCGAGGCGGCGCGGCGTTTCCAACTGGACGCAAGTGGGAGGCGGTGGCGCGTGAACCCGAGACCCCGCACTACATCGTTTGCAACGCTGACGAGTCCGAGCCCGGTACATTCAAAGACCTGTGCTTGATGACGTGGCGAGCTCCCAGCTTGATAGAAGCGATGACGATCGCTGCGTTCGCCGCCGGCTGCGCCAAAGGGTACATCTACATCCGTGGCGAGTACGAATACGCGCGTCGTAGGTTAGATGAAATGAGCTACTTCGCGCACGAGCGTGGAATGCTCGGCAAGGACATTCTGGGTACTGGATTCGATTTCGATATCGAGATCCGTTCGGGCGCCGGTGCGTACATCTGCGGCGAGGAAACCGCGCTCTTCAATTCGATCGAAGGCTATCGCGGTGAGCCGCGCAACAAGCCTCCATACCCGGTGCAGAGAGGTTTGTTCGGCAAACCGACGATCGTCAACAACGTCGAGACGCTCGTCAACATCCCCGATATCATTCTCAACGGCGGTGCCGAGTATGCGAAGATCGGCACACCGGAGTCGACGGGAACGAAGCTCTTCTGTCTCTCGGGTTGCGTCCAAAAGCCGGGCGTCTGTGAAGTGCCGTTTGGAACGACACTCCGCGCGCTCATCGAACTGGCCGGCGGTGTTCGCGGCGGGCGCAAACTGCAGGCCGTGCTGCTCGGCGGCGCTGCGGGCGCGTTCTTGACGCCCGACGAGATAGATGTGCCACTATCGTTCGAAGGCGTACGCGCGATCAAAGCGACGCTCGGATCCGGCGTCGTCATGCTGTTCGATGACACGATCGACCTGCGCAAGATCGTCGCCCGAATCGCGCGCTTCTTCCGCGATGAGTCGTGCGGCCAGTGCGTGCCGTGCCGCGTCGGCACGGTCCGACAGGAAGAGTTGCTCGAGCGGCTCGCAAGCGGCAAGTCCAACGGTAAGCTGAACGGCGAACGCGCATTGCTCGGCGAGATCGGCCAAGCGATGCGCGATGCGTCGATCTGCGGACTTGGGCAAACGGCGTCGAGCGCCGTCGAATCGGCGATCGCGAAATTCGATCTCTTTGGGACTGAACCGCGATGAGAGTACAAGTCGAGATCGACGGCAAGCCTGTCGAAGTCAGCGAGGGCGCGACTCTTCTCGACGCGTGTAATAAAGCTGCCGTAGACACGCCGACGCTTTGCTATCTCGAGAACCTGACGCCCGTCAACGTCTGCCGCGTCTGCGTCGTCGAGCTCGAAGGGTCGCGCACTCTCGTCCCCGCTTGCTCGCGCAAATGCGAGAACGGGATGAAGGTGAAGACCGACAGCGAGCGCGTTCGTTTGAGCCGCAAGATGGTGCTCGAGTTTCTCGCGTCATCCGTCGACGTCTCGCTTGCAGATGATCTACAGACGCAGATGAAGCGCTACGGTGCGAATCCGACACGCTACGGCGCACACCCGCAGACCACGAAGCAGCCGGTGAAGATCGACAACGATCTGTACATCCGCGACTATTCGAAGTGCGTGCTCTGCTACAAGTGCGTCGAAGCGTGCGGCACCGATGCGCAGAACACGTTCGCGATCGCAGTCGCTGGGCGCGGCTTCGAGGCGCACATCTCGACCGAGTCAGACGTGCCGCTGCCGGACTCGGCGTGCGTCTACTGCGGCAACTGCATCGGCGTTTGCCCGACCGGCGCGCTCATGTTCAAGACCGAGTACGACATGCGCGAAACGGGCACGTGGGATGAATCGAAGCAGACGAAAGGCGACACGATCTGCGCGTACTGTGGCGTCGGCTGCACGCTCACCGTGCACGCACAAGATAATCAGATCGTCAAAGTGACGTCGCCGCTCGACCACGACGTGACGCGCGGTCACCTCTGCATCAAGGGTCGCTTCGGCTGGCAGTTCGTCGGCAAGACGGGAAAACGAGAACGCCGGCCCTAGGGCCGGCGCCGCCGAGCTTCGCTCGGCCTACTACATTTGCGAGCGCTACTTGTTGAAGTAGTCCGCGTTGATCTTCGTATACTCGGCCCACTGCTCGGGCACTTCGGTCTCGTTGTAGATCGCGTTCACCGGGCAGGCAGCGACGCAGGCGCCGCAGTCGATGCACGTGGCAGGATCTATATAGAGCATCTTGTCTTCGTCCGTGCCCTTGATGCAGTCGACGGGGCATACGTCGACGCACGATT
>DASQJC010000039.1:0-4752 GCA_035631255.1 Candidatus Eremiobacteraceae bacterium
CTGGCCCCATCCGTTGCAGGAGAGCTGCGACCCGCGTGGCGCCCTTATCACGCGGTCAGCATGCATCGTGCTCATCGGTTCCTTCCCACGTTTGCGTCTGTTAGCCCGTCATAGTGATCCGATGTCCGCTTCAACGGCGCGGACGATAGCGCCACTTCTCACCAAGTCGCGAGCCGATGCGATATCGACGCTCAGCGCCCGATCCGTGTCGAGATGCGGTATGCGCTCGCGGATCACGCGATGCGCGATCGACGTTCCCCGTCCGAACGACAGCGGCCGGCGGAAGTCGAGCGCCTGCGCCGCTTCGAGCAGCTCGATAGCGATCACCGTCTCGACGTTTGTGAGCACCTGTTCGCAATGGCGCGCCGAGATCGTCCCCATGCTCACGTGATCTTCTTGGCCCGCTGACGTCGGAATCGAATCGACCGACGCCGGATGCGCGAGCGTTTTGTTTTCCGAGACCAAAGCCGCTGCCGTATATTGCGCGAGCATGAAACCACTGTTCAATCCGTGATGCTCGGTGAGGAACGGCGGCAAACCTTCGAGACCGTCGAGCAGCTTGTAGTTGCGCCGCTCGGAGATCGAACCGAGCTCGCACAGCGCGATCGACAAGTAGTCGAGGGCGAGCGCCACCGGCTCGCCGTGGAAGTTGCCGCCGCTGACGAAATCGCCGTCTTCGGGGAAGACGATCGGATTGTCGGTCACCGAGTTCATCTCGGTCTCGACGATGCCGCGCACGAAACGCACGGTGTCGCGCACCGCACCGTGCACGACGCCAGTACATCTGAACGAGTACGGATCTTGCACCCGGTCGCAGCCGTCGTGCGAGTCCATGACGCCCGAGTCCCGCAGCAGATGCCGGATGTTGGCCGACACCTGTGCCTGGCCGGCGTGACGACGCAAAGCGCTCAAGCGCTCATCGAAGGCCGCTTCGCTGCCGAGAAAAGCTTCGAGGCTCATCGCCGCGGCGATATCGGCGGCCTTGCAAAGATTTTCCGCGCGGACGAGCGCGAGCGCACCGATCGCGGTCATGATCTGCGTGCCGTTGATGAGCGACAGACCTTCTTTGAAGGAAAGCGTCAGCGGTGCGATTTTCGCGCGGCGCAAGGCCTCAGCGGCCGACAATCGAGCGCCTTCGAAAAACGCTTCGCCTTCGCCGACGAGCACGAGCGCCATATGCGCGAGCGGGGCCAAATCGCCGGAAGCGCCGACCGATCCTTGCGACGGGATCACCGGCGTCACTCCGCGATCGAGCAGCGCGAGCAGTCCTTCGATGACCTCGATGCGCACGCCGGAGTTGCCGTACGCGAGCGAATGCGCGCGGAGCAAGACGCTCGCACGCGTCGCGTCGATGGGAAGCGGGTCGCCCACACCGCTCGCATGGCTGCGGACGAGATTGAGCTGCAGCGCCTTCGCATCTTCGGGCGGTATGCGGACGTTCTTGAGCTTACCGAAGCCGGTGGTGACGCCGTAAACGGCTTCCGCGTGCGTCACAGTTTGTTCGACGAGATCGCGGGCGGCGCGAACTTTGCCGCGCACCGATGCGGCGAGCGCGACCGGCCTAGCGTCGCATGCGACCGCCCATACGAGCGGAAGCGTGAGGTTCGTTCCGTCTATTTCGACGGGAGCGGCGGCCTCCATGACGCGCGCCTTCGCCGCGAAAACGCGGTCTCCGCTTGCGCGCTCCCGTTTGATTGTTGTAGTAGGCCGACCGAAGGTCGGCAGCCGAGCTTCGCTCGGCCTACTACATCACCAACTCTAATCGAATGCCGCCGCGATCGCCTCGGTCACAGTTCTGACCGCGACGAAGGAGCATCCGCTCGTCGACAATGCGGAACTCGAAGCCGCCGGCGCTACGGAGCGTCTAAAACCGAGTTTGGCCGCCTCGGTCGCGCGCCGAGCCGCGCCGGTGACTGCGCGGACCTCGCCCGCTAGTCCGATCTCGCCGAAACATGCGAGATCATCTCGGATCGGCCGATTGCGAAAAGCCGACGCGATGGCGAGTGCCATCCCGAGATCGGCTGCCGGGTCGACGACACGGAGGCCTCCCGCGACGCTCACGTACACGTCTTGATCGGCGAGGCGCATGCCGCAGCGGCGTTCGAGCACGGCGACGATCATGCACGCGCGATTGTAATCGAGACCGCTCACGAGCCGGCGCGGCGTACCGTAGCCGGCCGACGACACGAGCGCTTGGACTTCGACGAGCATCGGCCGCGCGCCGTGCAGTGTCGCAGTCACCGCCGAACCGGCGACCGCCGCGCGCTCGCCGAGGAACAGCTGCGAGGGATCGCGGACCTCGCTCAGACCACCCTCGTCCATCGCGAAGACGCACACCGCATCGGTCGCACCGAATCGGTTTTTCGTCGCGCGCAAGACGCGATGCGGGCCGAGCCGGTCGCCCTCGAAGTAGAGCACGACGTCGACGATGTGCTCGAGCACCTTTGGCCCTGCGATCGCGCCGTCTTTCGTCACGTGCCCGACGAGCACGACGGCGCAGCCGGTCTCCTTCGCGAAACGCGTGATCGCGAGCGCGCACTCGCGCACCTGCGATGGCGATCCGGGCGACCCTTCGACGTCGGCGAGCGCGATCGTCTGCGCAGAATCGACGACCAAGAGCTGCGGGCGCGAAGCTTGCGCTGCTGCGATGATCTCCGCCGCATCAGTCGACGCGACGAGCATGATCTCGCTCGACGCCTCAAGCCGAGCCGCATGCGTTTTGATCTGCGCCGCCGATTCTTCGGCCGAGCAAAACAAAACGGGAAGATCGCGGCTCAGCGCGTCCAGCATGCGCAGAGCGAGCGTCGATTTGCCGATGCCTGGCGTCCCCGCGAGGAGCAAAACGCTGCCGGCGACGATTCCGCCGCCGAGCACTTCATCGAGATCGGCGAGTCCGGTCGTGATGCGCCGCGCGGGCCGGCCGTCGACATCGGCGAGTCGAATCGGCGCCGCACCGGGCGACGTCATAGTCGGCGACAGCGCACGCCCGCGTCGCGCAGCTCGAGCTTTCGGCGCCCGCGGCACTTCATCGAACGTGTTCCACGCGTCGCAGCCGGGGCAGCGGCCGAGCCATCGCGGCGATTCGTGACCGCACGCTCCGCAGTAGTAGACCACCAACGCCTTCGGCATTCGCGCGCATTCGCTGGCAGGACCGCGCAAGCCCGCCACGGGAACGCACATCGCAATGCCGCCGCTGCACATCGCCATAGACGGGCCGGTCGCGTCAGGGAAAAGCACGGTGGCGCGTTTGCTTGCCCAACGGTTGGGATGCGCGTTCCTCGACACGGGCGCGCTCTATCGCGCCGTCGCGTTCGCCGTCATCCAGCGCGGTATCGAACCGTCGGACGAACGCGCCGTTGCTTCGCTCGTCGCGATCGCCGACCCGCAGGTCATCGTCGACGCGAAGACACCACTCGGCTATTGCATCCGCGCCGACGGCCGCAAGCTTGGAGACGAGCTGTTCTCTCCGCTCGTCTCACAATCGGTCTCCGTGATCGCCGCGAATGCCGCCGTGCGTCAACATCTCGTCGGAGCGCAGCGATCGTTCGCACAAGGTCGCGACGTGATCATGGCCGGCAGAGATATCGGATCGGTCGTCTTGCCGGACGCGACATTCAAATTCTTCCTCACCGCATCCGTCGATGCGCGAGTCGACCGGCGTCTGCGAGAGTTGCACGATAGAGGTATAGCGATCGATCGCCAGACGCTCAAAGGCGAGATCGAGCGGCGCGACGAGCGCGACCGGACGCGCAAAGCGTCACCGCTCGTGACGGCGCCCGACGCCATCGTCATCGATTCGTCGTCGCTCTCCGTCGAACAAGTCGTCGACCTGCTCGAAGAGCGCGTTCGGAAAGCGCAACCGGCGTGAGCGACGAAGCGTGAGCCTCTATTCGTTCGCGAAGAGCGTGCTGCTGCCCACGACGCGCGCGGCGTTCGACGTCCGGGTAACGGGTGCGCAGAACGTGCCGCGCGACGGCGGTCTTGTCGTCGCCGCGAATCATCGGTCGTATCTCGATCCGCCGCTGCTCGGCGCCTGGTTCCCGCGCACCATCCATTTCATGGCGAAGCAAGAGCTGTTCAAGCTGTTTATACTTGGACCGCTGATCCGGGCAGTCCATGCGTTTCCCGTCGATCGAGACCGCGCCGACCTCGGATCGATACGTCAAGCGCTTCGGATCCTCAAGGGTGGAGATGTCGTGGGTATCTTCCCTGAAGGCACGCGCAACATATCCGGCGAGGCGCAAGCGCGCGGCGGTGCGGTGCTTCTCGCGGCGACGGCGCATTGTCCGATCGTGCCGGTCGCGCTCGTCAACACGCAATATGCCGTGCGTCGATTGCGAGCGAGCAAGGTCGAAGTGCGCATCGGCGAGCCGATCGTGCTCCAGGGAACGCAGCGCAAAGCGACGAAAGCAGAAATCGAGCAATGGACCGCCGATCTGTCGCAGAACATCGACCGCCTCGCCGCTAATTAGCCGCACACTAAGTGAAGATGGAAATCGTCAAGGCACGCACCCAAGGATTCTGTTTCGGCGTCGAGCTGACGTATAAGAAGGCGCTCGCGGAGACGACCGAGCGCGACGACGTCTATACGATGGGGAACATCGTCCACAACCCGCTCATCGTCAAAGAGCTCGACGACAAAGGCCTGCGCAACGTCGAGACGCTCGACGACATCGAGGCCGGCACGCTTTTCGTCCGCGCGCACGGCTTGCCGCCGCAAGTCATCGAGCAAGCCGAAGCAAAAGGGCTGCG
>DASQJC010000040.1:0-12660 GCA_035631255.1 Candidatus Eremiobacteraceae bacterium
CGTATCGTCGCTCGGCAAAGGCATCGCGGCGTCGTCGCTTGGACGCCTCTTGAAAAGCCGCGGCATCTCGGTCAGCATCCAAAAACTCGATCCCTACATCAATATGGACGCCGGTACGATGAACCCGTACCAGCACGGCGAGGTCTTCGTCACCGAAGATGGTGCCGAGACAGATCTCGACCTCGGCCACTACGAACGCTTCATCGATGAAAATCTGACGCGGCTCCACAACGTGACGACTGGCCAAGTCTACGGTGCGGTGATAGACAAGGAGCGCCGCGGCGACTATCTCGGCGGCACCGTCCAGGTCATTCCGCATATAACGAACGAGATAAAAGCGCGCATCAAACAAGTCGCCGTCGCGAGCGGCGCAGAAGTGTGCATCGTCGAAGTCGGCGGCACGGTCGGCGACATCGAGTCGCTACCGTTCCTCGAGGCGATCCGGCAGTTCCGCCACGACGTCGGCGACGATCACGTCATGTACGTCCACCTGACGCTCGTGCCGCATCTCGGCGCCGCCGACGAATTGAAGACGAAGCCGACGCAGCACTCGGTGCGCGAGTTACGCGCCATCGGAATCACACCCGACGCGATCGTGTGCCGGACGGAATATCCGCTGACGCCCGAGATCAAAGAGAAGATCGCGCTCTTCTGCGACGTGAAGCCGTCCGCCGTCGTCCAATCGCGCGACGCGCAGAGCATCTATCAAGTACCGCTCAATCTCGAAGCCGAAGGCCTCGCCGATGCGGTCATGCAGAAACTCGGGCTTGGCGAACGCACGCTCGACCTCGAAGATTGGCGCGCGATGGTCCGGCGCATCCAACGGCCGAAGGGAACCGTCCGCGTCGCGCTTGTCGGCAAGTACGTCGAGCTCAAAGATGCGTACATCTCGATCAACGAAGCGCTCTATCACGCAGGCGTCGCGCACAACACGGAAGTCGAAGTATTGCGCGTCGATTCCGAAACGCTTGAAGAGCGGGGTCTCGAAGCGCTCGACGGTGCAGCCGGCATTCTCGTCGCTCCGGGCTTCGGCGCTCGGGGCATCAAAGGGAAGCTGCTCGCGATCCGGCATGCGCGCGAGAACGGCGTGCCGTTCCTCGGGATTTGTTACGGCATGCAGCTCGCTTGCGTCGAGTTCGCGCGCAACGTCTGCGGTCTCGAAGGCGCACATACCCGCGAGGTCGAGCCGGAGACGCCGTATCCGGTGATCGACCTCATGGAGAACCAGCGTAATCTCCAAGCGCTTGGCGGAACGATGCGCCTCGGCACGTATCCGTGCCGCTTGGCGCCGGGCACGACCGCAGCGAAAGCGTACGGCGAAGTCGAGATCACCGAGCGCCACCGGCACCGCTTCGAGTTCAACAACCGATATCGCGAGGTCTTCGAGCGCCGCGGCATGGTGTTCTCGGGCATGTACGTCGATGCCGATCTCGTCGAGGTCATCGAGTTGCCATCGCATCCGTGGTTCTTGGGTACGCAGGCACACCCGGAATACAAGTCGCGACCGACTCGGCCGGCGCCGCTGTACGCCGGATTCATCGAGGCGTGCATCGCGTACGCGCGCAGCAGCGAATCCTCAGGCGCGATCGAGAAGATAGGCGCGTAGGTCGGGCCTGCCGAACCATTGACGTCCGGCGAAATGCCGGACGTTTTTGCATCTGAGGGGATAGTGATCATGGCGACTTCAACAGCGCAAAAAGTCAAAGCGATCGACGCGACTTACTATACCGTAAAGGACATCGGCGCTCAGACGAAGTTCTACACCGACTTGCTCGGCGCCGAGCCGAACGTCGCGATGCCGAACTTCTTCAGTGAGTGGTCGCTTCCGGGTGGCGGCGCGTTCGGCTTGTACAAGTCCGAATCGGGCCAGGTCAACGGCGGCGGCGTCATCTTCGCGGTCGACGACGTCAAAGCGGCTGTCGCGGAACACAAAGCACGCGGCGTCGAGTTCGCCGACACGATCGAAGACATCCCGACATGTCACATGGCCTTCGGCACCGATCCCGAAGGATTGACATTCATCCTTCACCATCGCAAAGACGGCACCGCGGGCTAGCGAAAATGTGGTATGTCGAGCGCAGCTCGACGCCGAGCTTCGCTCGGCATACCACATCGGTAATGCGAATCAAATAACATGGACCCCGCAAGCATCACGTTCGTCGTGCTCACGCGCGATGAAGAGCACAACATCGCCGAGTGCTTGACGTCGCTCCCGAAGGGAGCCAAGGCGCTCGTGTTCGATTCGGAGTCGACGGACCGCACGAGAAGCATCGCCGCGGACATGTGGGCCCGTGTCGCGGTCGCGCCTTGGCGAGGCGTCGGCTTCGCGCGAGCCGCGGCGGAGCAGCTCGTCCAAACCGAGTGGGTTTTCACGCTCGATGCGGACGAACGCGTGACGCCGGCGCTCGTCGCCGAAATCGCGTCGCTCGAGCCATCCGAGAAAGTCGACGCCTACTCCATTCCGCGCGCCAACTATTTCGCCGGCCAGTGGATTCGCGGTGCGTCGTGGTGGCCGGATCGTCAAGTGCGGATGTATCGCAAAGGCCGCGCGTCGCAAGCGTCAGATAACGCGAGGCGTCACGCAGCAGGTCACGTCTACTACCAAGCACCGGGCCGAACCGCCGAGCTCAACGGACCTGTCATCCATCATTCGTATGCTTCGGTCGACGACTACCGTCGCAAGTTCAAGCGCTACACCGATGCGGAGGCGGGCGCGCATCGCGCGACGATAGGCGAGTTCCTCGGGGCATGGCTCGTCATGCCGGTGCGGGCTGCGTGGTTGCTCACATGGCGCCGCGGCGTTCTCGACGGTTGGAACGGCATCTACGTGAGCGTCGCGAGCGCGCTCTATCCGGCGGTCGTCGCGACGAAAGCGCTGCGCACACCAAGGTGAGCTCGCCGCTCGTCGCGATCGACGCTCGCATGACGCGTCAGATGTCCGTCGGCATGAAGACGTATGTGCGCGAACTCATAAAGCGCTTGCCGAAGGTCGCCCCGGATATGCGCTTCGTCGCATTGACGGACGAAGACGTCGAGCTGCATCCGGACATGGGCGTTCTGCGTATCGACAAGCGCGTCGCCGGCAACGGCTCGTTCGGCGAGCTCTTCGGATTGGCGAAACGCATCAATGCGGTGCGCCCGGTCCTCGGTCACTACCCGACGCCGTACGCGCCGCGATGGTCGCCTTTTCCGTACGTCTACACGATCCATGACCTCATCCATCGTCGTTTCCCCGCATACCACTCGTGGAAGATCCCACCGTACTACGCGCTGCTTGTCGGGCCGGTCGCGCGCGGCGCAGCGGCGGTCATCGTGCCGACGAAAGCGACGGTGCCGGACGCGCGAGAGTTCCTCGGCGTCTTGCCTGATCGAGTGAAACCGGTCGCGATGGGCGTATCGGAGTCGTTCGCGGCGGGTGCGAAGGCGGAGCGACCTGCTGAGCGCGGTGTCGCGGAACGATTCGGGCTCGCTTCCACGTACTTCTTATATGCGGGCAATCATCGCAAGCACAAGAACGTCGAAACGCTCGTCGCCGCCTGGGCGAGGCTCGAAGACGCGTGCGATCTCGCGATCACCGAGGACGATCCGTTCGACTTCGACATCGATAGGTACGAAAAGCGCGGCGGCAGAATCGTGCGGCTTGGTCACGTAGGCGAACGCGACCTCATCGCGTTATATGCGGCGAGTGCCGGCGTCGTCCAGCCGTCGCTCTATGAGGGGTTCGGATTGACCGTCATCGAGGCGATGGCCGCGGGCGCGCCCTGCGTCGTCGCCGACACGCCGGCGCTCGTCGAAACAGCGGGCGGCGCTGCACTCACGTTTCCGCCGCGCAATATCGATGCGCTCGCGCGAACGCTCGATAGGCTGCTCCACGACCAGGCCGAATCCGCAAGATTGCGAGTAGCAGGTCGCGGCCATGCATCGCTTTACTCTTGGGATGCCACCGCTCGCAATACAGCCGCTGTCTATCGCGAGGCGATCGGCGGTGCGTAACACGCTAATCGCGATCGCACTGGCAGCCCTCTCGCTCGGCGCGGCTCCGCCACCGACGCCGGTCGTCGTCGACGGCAAAGCGCTAGCCACGAGTTCGCTCGCGACGATCAAGAACAAGGAATATGTCGCGCTGCGCTCGCTCGGCTACGCGCTCGGCGCACAAGTCGCCTACGACGGCAAACGAAAGCAAGCGACGATCACGACCGAATTCCGTGAAGCCGTACTTGTCATCGGCTCGTCCGTCGCGCTCGTCAACGGTGAACGTCGCGCGCTCGATACCCCGCCGCTTTTCGTCGGCGGTCGCGTCATGTTGCCGTTGCGCGCTACCGTCGTCGCGATGGGTGCGGCGGTCGGCTACGATCGACCGACGCATTCAGTCGTCGTCTCGACACGAGGCGTCAACTCTGTTCCCGGAGCCGCTCCGCGCAATGCGCTCCCGAGCGCGAACACGCTCGAAGGCACGGTGACCGATGTACAAGCGAACATGGTGCCGCCAGCAGTCGCCATCGTCGTCGACCAGCTCACGTATACCATCACCGTGCCCGAAGGCACGAAGATCCAATTCCGCGACACGCACGGCGGCTCGACCGGCTCGGGAGCGCTATCCGCGGTGAGGCCGGGCGACACGCTCATCGCGACCGTCGACTCCGGCGGCCACCTCATCGCGATCGCCGACATCTTCTCGGGTTTCGGCGGTAAGATCGCGAGTGCGTCGGCTGAGAACATGGTGCTCACGAACGGACACGTCGTCGAGTTCGATCCGTCGCAGACGACCGTCATGCTCGACGGCCGCTCCGCGACGTTCGCCGATCTTCAAGCCGGCGATCTCGTCACCGTTCGCGCTGACCCGCGAACCGGCAAAGTGCGTGACGTCGTCGCTCTGACGCCGGGCGGCACGCGGGCGTCGGCAACGGCGACTCCATCATCGGGAAGTCCAGCGAGCACGAACGGATCGAGCGGCGGCATCGAGATCGCCGGCGTGACCGATGACGCCGACCATGCGTTTCGCGCGGGTCAGACGCTGCACGTGACGATGGATGGCACGCCGGGCGGCACTGCGGTCTTCGATCTGAGCAATGTCGTCGTGGCGAACCACATGACCGAAACGCGGCCGGGTCACTACGAGGGGACGTACGTCGTCGACGTCGGGACAAATCTCGTCGACGCGCCGATCATCGTGCGACTCCAGAAGAACGGTGTGACCGCGCAGGCCGAGGGACCGGATCCGCTCGCGATCATCACGTCGCCGCCGAGCATCGAGGATGTGAAGCCGGAATCAGGATCGCAGGTGAACAACTCGCGGCCGAACATCTACGCGACGTTCTCGACCTTCGGCGACCGCGGGATGGATGCACAGTCGCTGAAGATCATCGTCAACGGAAAGGATGTGAGCGCGGAGGCGACGCGGACGGCCGCATTCATCTCGTATCTGCCGGCGTCGTCTTTCGGCGGAGGCACGATCAACGTCGAGGTGACCGGCACCGATACGGCCGGCAACGCGCTCGACTTCAAGTGGTCTTTCAGCATCGTCCGTTGAGCGGCCGTTGACGGCCGTCGAAAGGTCAGGTCTGCGGATGCGCACTCGTGCGCTCGCCCTCGCACTGCTCGTCGCTTTGGCCAGCTCGGCGTGTTCGGGCGGCGGAAACGGCGCCGGTTCTGACACCCTTGTATATGGAAGGAACAAGGACGCCGTCAACCTCGATCCCGCGTTCGCGCCGGACGGTATGTCGCTCAGCGTCGTGCACAACGTCCTGGAAGGCCTCACGCGCTATAAGCCCGGGTCGTTCGCCATAGAACCGGCGTTGGCGACGTCGTGGACCCATGACAGCGCCGGCACGACCTGGACCTTCCATCTGCGCCAAGACGTCAAGTTCCAAGACGGGTCGCCGCTCGATGCGGCCGCCGTCAAGTTCAACTTCGATCGTTGGCGGCTGAAAGATAATCCGTATCACAAGGGCGGCGACTTCACGTATTACGAGAGCCAGTTCGGCGGATTCCCCGGCATCATCCGCGACGTCAAAGCGGTCTCGCCGAGCGTCGTCGAGATCGATCTGACGACGCCGTCGGCGCCGCTGCTCGCGAACCTGGCGATGCCGTCGTTCTCGATCTCATCGCCGCGAGCTATCCAAAACGAGGGCGAGGACTACTCGCAGCATCCTGTCGGCACCGGGCCGTACGAAGTGGCCGAGTGGGTGCACGACGACCACATCACGCTAAAAGCATACGACGATTATTGGGGCGGCAAGCCGAAAGTCTCGACGGTCGTCCTCAAAGACATCCCGACGCCCGACTCGAGCCTGCTCGCGTTGCAGAAGGGCGAGATCGACGGCTGGCAATATCCGACACCCGAGAGCCTAGGGCAGATCGAAAAGGATCCTGACCTGCGCGTCTACCGCGAGCCTGCGAACAACACGATGTTCCTCGCGATGAACGAGCTGAAGCAGCCGTTCGACAACGTCCTCGTCCGGCGTGCGATCAGCGAATCGATCGATTCGACAGCGATCGTCCAGCATTTCTACGATCCGGGCGCATTCGCGGCGACCGAATTTCTGCCGCCGGTCGTGTGGCCGAGCGGCGTGAAGACATCGTACCCATACGATCCCGCCGCGGCGCGCAAGCTGCTCGCGCAAGCCGGCTATCCGAGCGGCTTCTCGACGACGCTGTGGTTCATGACGACGCCACGGCCGTATCTTCCCGAACCCGAACGCGTCGCCGAGGCGATCCAAGCCGATCTGAAAGCGATCGGCATCGATGCAAAGCTCGAGGGATTCGAGTGGAGCAATTATCTGTACAAAGTGCAGGACGGCGAGCACAACCTCGCGCTCTACGGCTGGACGGGCGACAACGGCGATCCCGACAACTTCCTCTACACGCTGCTCGACGGAAGCACGGCCATTCCGCCGGGTGCGCAGAACGTGTGTTTCTGGAAGAACGCGCAGTTCCACGATCTCATGCTCAGAGCGCAGACGACCGTCGATCAAGCGCGCCGAGCGGAGATATATAAAAAGGCGCTAGCGATCTTGCGGGATCAGGCGCCGCTCGTCGCGATCGTGCATACCGCACCGCCGACGGTCTTCAAGAAGTCGATCGACGGCTTCACGCCAAGGCCCGACGACTTCCAAGATTTCGACGCGATGTCGATCGGAGGAGGACGCTAGGGATGGCGGAGGCGTGCATTTTCTGCGACATCGTCGCGGGCAGATTCGGTACGAAGTTCCTCTACGAAGACGATCTCTGCGTCGCGTTCGTCGATCTGAAACCGATGGCGCCGACGCACGTCCTCGTCGTGCCGCGCGAACATCATCCGCGGCTGCAGGACGCGGCAGAAGAAGAGAAACTGCTCGGGCGGCTGCTGTCTGTGGCCGGGAAGGTCGTCAAGGATCGGGATTTCAGGATCGTCGTAAACAACGGCGCAGAAGCAGGCCAAACGGTCTATCACCTGCACCTCCATGTGCTATCCGGCCGCCACTTCGGCTGGCCGCCAGGGTGACGAGGGACACACGGTCGAGATGAATCTCGACCGCTGCAAGCTTAAGAAAAGCGTTTCGTGATGCTCGCAACTGCCGATATCTAGAATACGTAGATATCAACATGAGCGCGGAATCAGGCGGCTCGTGGCCCGCCATGCGTCCGCGTGATCTCGGAGTCGTACCCATCATGACTGTCATGCGCATCTCGAAATCAGGCGTCGGTCTCATCATCTGCGCGCTTACCGCGCTTGCCGCTGCCGCGTGCGGCGGTGGCGGCGGCAGCGCGACACCAGCGATCGTGCAGCCGAGTCCGAGCCCGACCGGCGTTTCGTGCCAGGTCAAAGTGCAAAACGGCGTGAGACCGTTCGGGTCGCAAGTGGCTGAGAATTTCAGCCATGCACTCGTGCCCATCCGTGTCGGACCAGGTCCGGCGATGCGCGTCTGTCCGACCGCGGGACCCGGTGAGATGCGCTGCTTCGCGTGGCTGCGGACCGACATGACGCACATGACGACGCCTGGAGGCTACGGACCATCCGACCTTCAGTCGGCATATTCGTTGACCGCGTCGTCGTTGTCCGGCGGTGTCGGCCAGACGGTCGTCATCGTCGACGCATACAACGACCCGAACGCGGAGTCGGATCTCGCGACGTACCGATCGACATTCGGCTTGTCGGTTTGCTCGACTGCGAACGGGTGCTTCCTCAAGGTGAATCAGAACGGCAAGTCCGCCCCGCTTCCCGGCACCGATGCGACCGGCGGCTGGGAGGCCGAGGAATCGCTCGACCTCGATATGGTCTCCGCGATTTGTCCGAACTGCCACATCACGCTCATCGAAGCGAAGACGGCAGTGTCGACGAACTTCTACGCTGCCGAAGATACGGCGGCGGGCAACTGTGGGGCGACGGAGATCTCGAACAGCTGGGGGACGACTGAATACTCGCAAGAGACGAGCGATGATTCGCACTTCACGCACGCCGGGATCATGATCACGGCATCGGCGGGCGATAACGGATACTCGGGCGGCGTGAGTTTCCCGGCGGCATCGGCGCACGTCACCGCCGTCGGCGGAACAGCTCTGACGCACAGCGGAAGCGTTTGGTCGGAAACTGCCTGGAGCGGCACCGGAAGCGGCTGCAGCATCTACATCGGTCAACCGTCGTGGCAGGTAGCCCTTGGCTCGGCCTACACGAACATTTGCGGCAAGCGGATCATCAACGACGTGTCGGCTGTAGCGAGTCCGAACACGCCTGTCGCGGTATACGACACGTTCGGCGGAACGCAGGGCTGCACGACATGGTGCCTTGCGGGCGGCACGAGCGCATCGGCGCCGCTCATCGCGGCCGTCTACGCGGTCGCAGGCAACGGTTCGACCCTCATGTACGCGTCGAACGCATACGCGAACACCGGCTCGCTCACCGACGTGACGACCGGGAAGAACGGCATGACATGCGGAGGCGACTTCCTGTGCACGGCGCAAGCCGGCTACGACGGCCCGACTGGACTAGGAACCCCGATCGGCACCGGCGCTTTTTGACGCAACAACACAGAACAGGTTAGCAGTATCGCACGGGCGCCGCGCTGAAACGCGACGCCCGTGCCACATGCCGACGTCGTTTTGCTTTTCTTCGCGGCCGTCGTCGGCCAGGCGCTCAACGCGGTCGCAGGCGGCGGAAGCTTCATAACATTCCCCATGCTGCTGGTCGCGGGCGTCGCCCCCATCGAGGCGAACGCGACGAGCACGATCGCCTTGTGGCCCGGAGCGCTCGCGTCGGCTTGGGGCTACCGCCACGATTTCTCCGCCGACCGGCGCACGGTCATCGTGCTGTCGTGCGTAAGCATCGCAGGCGGTCTCATCGGTGCGCTCTTGCTTCTCGCGACGCCCGAGCAGCAGTTCCGACGTCTCATCCCCTACCTCATCGGCTTCGCCACGCTGCTCTTTTTCCTGAGCGATCGCATAGCGCTGAGGATCGCTTCACGCTCGGCGAGGCACCAAGCGTTTTTCTTTGTGCTCGTCGGGGTCATCCAGTTCGTCGTCGCGATATATGGCGGTTACTTCGGCGGCGGGATCGGCATCATGATGCTCGCCGCGTTCTCGCTCATGGACGTCGGAAACATCCACTCGATGAACGGGCTCAAAGCATCGCTCGGCGCGGTCATCAATGGCGCCGCGGTCGTCACGTTCATCGTCGCTCATCTAGTAGTGTGGCCGTACGCTGTGCCGATGATAGTCGCTTCGATCTTGAGCGGCTACGCAAGCGCGAAAATAGCGCGTAAGATCGATCCGAAGCGCGTCCGCATGATCGTCGTCCTGGTCGGGATCGCGCTTACCGCATATTTCATCATCCACGGATAGGCGACAAAGCGATACCTCGATAGGCCCGCCAGAAATGGGACCTAAGGCCAAGGGGTAGAGCAGCGAGCAAGCGCATAAAGCGTGAACGCTGTATGAACCTGGAGGCCGTTGTTCCATGGTAGCTGCTCTCTTTTCAGTCGTGCTAACGGCCGGCAGCTTACTGCTGGCTCCGCTCGACCAGAACTCGACCTACGCCGTTGTCTCGAACGCGCGCCCAGGCGCTCGCATTGACGTCTATGCGAACGGTCGAGACGTCGGAACGGCGATCGCTGCGCGTGGTCAGACCGTCGTACAACTTCGTTCGAGCATCGAACCTGCTTCGGTGACGATCGCGGTCGAGCAGACGCGTCTTGGAGTCTGGCGATCTGTCGCCGGCAGAGTCCTCGCCGACGTGTCGACGTACCACATGAACAATTTGCGCACCGGTTGGAATCAGTACGAGTACGCGCTGACGCAAGCGAGCGTCGCATCGGCGCAGTTCGAGCAGCTCATGAATCTCCCGGTCGACGGCGACGTCTACGCAGAGCCCCTCTTTCTCCGGAACGAGATGATCGGCGGCGTCGCGCACGACGTGCTGCTCGTCGCGACGGAGAACGATTCGGTCTACGCATTCGACGCAGAGTCGGGCGCATTGCTCTGGATGCGGAACTTCACGAACGCCTCGGCGGGCCTCACGGCGATGCCGTCAACGTTCGTCAGCTGCCATAACGTCTGGCCGAACGTCGGCATCACCGGCACGCCCGTCGTCGAACGATCACTCGACGCGATTTTCCTCGTCGACAAGCTTTACCAATCTTCCCCGACGGGCGGATACGCGTATCAAGAGCTCCGGAAGATCTCGCTCTCGACGGGAATGGACCTGGCCGGCAGTCCGGCGACGATCGCCGCGACGGTTTTGATGAGCGACGGCACGCCGCTCAGTTTTGATCCGCGCTGGGCGCTGCAACGGCCCGGATTGCTGTCGTCCAACGGCAAGGTGTACATGGCGTTCGGGACCCACTGCGACAATAACCACGCCGGATCGCACGGCTGGGTCATGGCCTACAACGAAACGACGATGCGTCAGCTCAACGCGTTCACGACGACGCGCGATCCATCCGATTCATACATAGCCGGCATCTGGATGGCGGGCTTCGGCCTTTCGGGCGACCGGCAAGGATCCGTCTACTTCTCGGTCGGCAACGGCCCGATCGACGTCGATCAGGGCGGCAATAACTACGGCGAGTGCGTCGTCAAGCTGTCGCCTCTGCTCGCCGTCCAGGATTTCTTCTGTCCGCACGACGCCGCGATCCTCAAAGACAAAGAGATCGGAAGCGGCGGCGTCATGCTCTTACCCGATCAGAGCGCAGGCGTCACGCACCTTGCGGTGCTCGTCGGCAAGAACCGCACTATGTATCTCATGAATCGCGACGACATGGGCCACTACATTCCCGGCGGGCCGGATCAGATAGTCCAGGAAATTGCGAACGCGATCGGGGCGCCCTACATCGGCACGCACGGCGGTCCGGCGTACTACGCGAACGAGAGCGGTCAGTTCGTGTTTTACGCCGGTCACCAAGACCACATCCGGGCGTTCCGGTTGAACACGTCGCCGACGTCGCTCCAGCTCGTCGACATGTCGCCTGATATCTACACGGGCGAGGGCGGGTCGATCCCGTTCGTCTCCTCGCATGGGATGCGCGACGGTTCGGCGATCGTCTGGGCGATCAAACGGCCTGACGATCCGTTGACGCAGCCACTGCGACTCGAAGCGTACGATGCGAACGACTTGAGCCAGCAGCTCGTCGATATCCCGGCCGGTCCGTGGTTCAACCCGCAAGGGAATCCGGATATCACGCCGACTGTCGTCAACGGCGAAGTCTTCGTGCCGACCGGGAACTCAGTCGCGGTGTTCGGGCTTGCGGGCAGCCTGCGGGCGCATTTCCGGCACTAGACGAAGAGGGCCGCTCTTCAAGGAGGCGCAACGTGAGCCGCATGAAGCGGCTCGCGTTGCTTTTAGCGCTGCTCTGCGTGGCATGTTCGAAAGTCTCCGAGCAGTCCGCGTCTTCGTCCGCGTCCAATCCGTGGACCATTCCGGGCGTCTTGCGGATCGCAGGCCGGCAAGAGCCGGATACGCTCATGCCGATCATCGGCACGCAAGTGGTCGACACCGACCTCTCGATGTTCTGGGATGGTCATCTGCTCAATTGGAGCGACCAGAACCAATTCGTGCCCGAGCTCGCCACCGCGGCGCCGACGCTCGAGAACGGCGGCATCAGCAAAGACGGGCTGACGATCACGTATCACCTACGCCGCGGAGTGAAGTGGCAGGACGGCGCGCCGTTCACGGCTGCCGACGTCATCTTCTCGTGGCAGCAGGTCATGAACCCGAACAACACCGTCCCGAGCCGCCTCGGGTACGACGACATCGAGCGCATCGACTCGCCCGATCCCTACACGCTCGTCATCCATCTCAAGAAGCGCTTCGCGCCATTCGTCGCGACGTTCTTCACGATGTCGAACACGACGTACGGCGTCATCCCGAAGCATTTGCTCGGCGGTCTGCACGACCTCAATCGCACCGACTACGCGAACAAGCCCATCGGCACCGGCCCGTTCATCGTCGCAGACTACGAGAAGGGCACGCTCATCAAGTTCGTCGCGAATCCGCATTACTGGCGCGGCCCGCCGAAGCTGAAGGAGATCGACTTCCGCTTCATCGGCAACGACGACACCGCGCTCACGATGCTCAAGACGCACGACATCGATTTCTACTACCGCGCCGCGCAATCGCTCGCACCGAGTCTCAAAGGGATCCCGGGCACGCGGATCGTCTTGTCGCCATTCACGCGTTTTGCCGATTTA
>DASQJC010000041.1:0-6522 GCA_035631255.1 Candidatus Eremiobacteraceae bacterium
ACGAAGCGCTCGCCGGCTACTGCAACAATATCGACGTGACGATCCACGCCGACGGCTCGCTCAGCGTCGTCGACGACGGCCGCGGCATTCCAGTCGACGACCTGCCGAGCGAGGGAAAGCCGGCGGTCGAAGTCGTCATGACGGTGCTCCACGCGGGCGGCAAGTTCGACCAACTCGGCTACAAGGTATCGGGCGGTCTGCACGGCGTCGGCATTTCCGTGACGAACGCGCTCTCGGAGTGGATGGTCACGCGCGTCAAGCGCGACGAAAAGCTCTACGAGATGAAGTTCGCGCGCGGCGTCGCGACGACGAAGCTCAAGGTGATCGGCGCGGCCGAGGGATCGGGCACGTCGCAGCTTTTCAAACCCGACCCGCAGGTGTTCTCGACGCTCGACTGGTCGCTCGACATCCTCCAGCAGCGTCTCCGCGAGCTCGCATTCCTCAATCGCGGTCTACGCATCAACCTCATCGACGAGCGCGTCGACAAGAAGCAGTCGTTCTGCTACGAGGGCGGCATCAAGAGCTTCGTCGAGCACCTCAACAAGAACAAAGAGCCGCTCCACGAGGTCCGTTACGTCACGGGCGAGCGGTCGAACATCCAAGTCGAAGTCGCCTTTCAATATAATGACGGCTATATCGAGAACGTCTTCGCCTACGCGAACAATATCCACACGGTCGACGGCGGCACGCATCTCTCGGGATTCCGGCGCGCTCTGACGCGCGTCATCAACAACTACGCGAAGAAGTCGGGGATGCTCAAAGACTCCGACGGCACGCTTTCAGGCGACGACGTCCGCGAAGGGCTCACCGCAGTCATCTCAGTGAAGATCCCGAACCCCGAGTTCGAGGGTCAGACGAAGGCGAAGCTCGGGAGCACCGAAGCGGAGCGCGTCGTCAGCGAGATCGTCGGCGAATCGATCGGCTACTATCTCGAAGAGAATCCGGGGCCGGCGCGGCGCATCGTCGACAAGTGCGTCAACGCAGCGCGCGCTCGCGAAGCGGCGCGCAAAGCTCGCGACCTCACGCGGCGTAAGAACGCGCTCGACGGGGGTTCGCTTCCCGGTAAGCTCGCCGACTGTTCGGAACGCGATCCGTCGAAGAGCGAGCTCTTCCTCGTCGAGGGCGAGTCGGCCGGCGGCAGCGCGAAGCTCGGACGCGACCGCCACTTCCAAGCTATCCTGCCGCTCAAGGGCAAGATCCTCAACGTCGAAAAAGCGCGGCTCGACCGGATCGTCAGCCATGAAGAGATCCGAACGCTCATCACCGCGCTCGGCACCGGCTTCGATGCCGACTTCGACATCTCGAAGCTGCGCTACCACCGCGTCTACATCATGACCGATGCCGACGTCGACGGGTCGCACATCCGCACGCTGCTGCTCACGTTCTTCTTCCGCTACATGCCGAAGCTCATCGAAGAGAGCCACCTCTTCATCGCGCAGCCGCCTCTTTACCAAGTGAAGAAGGGCAAGAAGCTCATCTACTGCTATCGCGAGGAAGAACGCGACGCCGCGATCGCGCAAGTCGGCGACGGCTACTCGATCCAGCAATACAAGGGTCTTGGAGAGATGGATCCGGAGCAGCTGTGGGAGACGACGATGGATCCGGAGCGACGCCTCGTCCGCAAGGTGCTGCTCGATGACGCCGTCGCTGCCGACGAGACGTTCACCATTCTCATGGGCGAGAAAGTCGAGCCGCGCAAGCTCTTCATCGCCGAAAACGCACGCGAAGTCCAAAACCTGGACGTTTGATATGTGGTATGCCGACCGCAGGCCGGCTGCCGAGCTCCGCTCGGCATACCACATCACATAAACCGGGAACCGCGCTCGGCGTGTGCCGCGTTACAATATAGCAGGGCGCTACCTGAGTCCGGGGTTTCACGCCGTCCGCCCGACCGGGTTTGCATCGCGACGACGGGAATGTCAACAGCGTGCGAAGGCTTCGCCGTAGATGGGTGGTCCTCGCCGCGGTAATAACCGCGGTGATCGCGGCGATAATCTTGGTCCTAGTCATCCCGCCCGCGCGCAACGCCGCCGCGTTCGCCGCCATCGACGCGGCGCTGCACGCGCGCGGTTTTTCGCTCCACGCGAAAAGTCTACACATCACGTCCTCGAGCATCGAGGCCGAGGCGCTCGAGATCGACGACCGAAGCGGTGCGCCCTTCTTCAGCGCAAAGGATGTCGACGCGCAGCTCGACCCCGCGGTGTGGACGGCGCGCAGCGAACGGCGTTACGGACTCATCTCGCTCGACTTGGTCGAGCCGATCATTCACATCGTCCGATATGCAGACGGCTCGTATAACTACACGCCGCTGCTCGGCGCCCCATCGACCGCGGTCGGACCACCGCCGCTTCCTTATCATACGTCGATCGCCGTTCGCGCCGGCGAGCTCGAAGTCAGCGATCCGGCGGCCCCGTCGCCCATCGGCCGGCGGTTTCACGTACAGAGTATCGCGGGCTCAGGGCGGTTGGATACGGGCTCCCGCAGCGCGCTGTCATTCACTGGTGACTACGTCGCCGGGTCAGGCCACGCGCCGCTGAAGCTCGACGTTCTCGAATACGATTCGCAGCGCTTCGCCCAAGCGATCGTTCGCGCGGGCACGATCGACGCTGCGGCGATCGTCGACGCGTTCGCGCCGACGAAAGCGTTCTCGGTCGAAAGCGCTCCGATCAGCGGACTTGTATTGCGCGCGTTTTCGATCGACTACGATCCGGCGTACGGACCCGATTGGCAGATCTCGGGAACGGGCGAACTCAGCGACGGCTCATTCCGCGTGCTGCCGCTGACCGACCCGATCGATCACGTCTCGGGCAGGCTCGAATTCGCCGGCGGCGAGTTGTCGAGTCCGCAGCTCATGGGATCGCTCGAAGGCGCTCCTGTCAAGATCAACGGCGGCTTGCGGCTGCTCCACGGCGTGCAGCTCGCGCTCGCCGTCCACAGCACGCAGTCGCTCGAGAACTTGCGACACGCGCTCGCGTTCGCGACGAAACTCGACGTGATTGGGCCGATCGGCATCGACCTGCGCATCAGCGGACCGCCGGCGACGCTCGACATCGCCGGGCGCTACGTCGCTCCGGCGATCGTCTCGTACAGCGGCGTTCCCGTTTCGGCGCTTGCCGGCACGATTTTCTACAATGGCGGTCATCTGACGTTCCCGATCATCGCCGGCGTCTACGATGAGGGATCGGTCAACGCGCAAGGCGACGTCGATCTCAACGCGTCGCCCATCACCGGTTCGTTCGTCGTCCTTGCGTCGATACCGTCGGATCGATTGCCGCTCGCCGCGAACGTCGAACCCGATGGCGTCGCGAGCGCATTCGTGGCGATGAACGGACCGCTCGAGGCGATCCGCGGCGTCGGATTCGCGCAAGTCGATGGCAAGAATGGCGGAACGTTCCGTACGGCATTCGATGCCGGACCGCAGAGATTCGCCGTCGGCCCCGCGATCATCGACGATGCTAACGGCGGTGAGGTCATCGCGAGCGGCGCGATCGACCGAACGACGCCGTCGCGCACGATCCGAGGCGTCATCGTCGCTCGCTCGGCATCGCTCCACACGATCGCCGCTTCTCGTTCGCTGCCGGGCGTCGACGAAACAGCGCCGGTGACTCTGCCCGCGATAGATGGCTCGCTCGACGGCACGATCGTCGTGCGCGGCGAAGAGCGCTCGCCCGAGGTCGCGATCCATGCGGTCGCGCAGGATCTCGTCATCGGCGGCGCGCGGCTCGGGCGTACGACGATCGACGCAAGCGGTCACGGCGGCGAAGTCCACATCGCACATGCGTCGATCGACGGACCGGACGCAAGGATGCAAGTCGCGGGCGACGCGGTCATTTCGCCGAAGCTCGGCCGCTATGCGGCATTGCTCAAGGGGTCCGGCGACGCGGATCTCGCTGCGATCGGCGGCGCGTCTGGTATTCGAGCGCTGCACGGCGATGCACAAGGAAACTTCACCGCTGCGCTCGCCGGTGGGCACTGGACGGTCGCGGTCGATGCGTCGAGCACGGATGCCTCGGTAGGAAACGTGCGCGTCAGCTCGGTCGATGCGAGCATCGGCGGCGGTGGCGGAACCGCGACCGACATCTATGCCGGCAGGCTTGCGACCGCCGGCGGCGTGCTGTCGGCCATGGGGCCGGTACCGGGCGCGAACGCGAATGCGGCCGGCGACTTGAAAGTTTGGACCGACGGTCTCGATATCGGATCGATCGCGCCCGCCGGATCGGGCATCCAAGGTGGTCGAGCGGTCGGCGTCGCGACGATCGGCGGAACGTTGAGCGCGCCGCGCATCGCGGGAGCGGCATCCATATATCGCGCGCAGGTCGCGGGCCGCCGATTGTCCGGCGACCTCCAGCTGAGCTATGGCGGCGATCGCCTCGTCGCAAGCGGTGTCCGCTTCGGCGTCGGCGGCGGTTTCGTCAACGTCGACGGCACCGTCGACAAGCTCGGCATCGATAGGCCGGTCAGCGATGCGACGCTCGATCTCGCCGCGACGATGCGCGAGGGCGATCTCGGCGCGCTCGCCGGCCGCTACTTGCCGTCGAACGTGCGCCTGAGCGGCACGATGGCAGCAGACCTTCGCGTCGACGGCACCGTCGCCGATCCGCATGCCGTCGGAAACGTCGATGCGGATAGCGGCACACTGCAGGGCGTCGCATTCGAGGATCTGCGCGGATCGATCGACGCGTCCGCGCGATCGGTGCAAGTGGCTAACGGCAGCATCGGCATCGGCACCACGCAGTTCACGTTCGGCGGCAGTTTAGCGCGTTCGAGCGCGCACGTGCGCGCGTCGAGCGCCGACGTCGACCTTTCGGACTTCAACGATTTCTTCAACGGCTACGATACGCTCGAAGGCCACGGGAGCGCGCAAATCGCGTTCGAGTCGTCGCGCGGCGGACTCACCGGTTCGGGAAACGTCGACCTCGCCGGATCGTCGGTGCTCGGATTTCCGCTCGGAACGGTCGACGGGAATTTTTCCGGCGAAAACCATCGCTTGCTGCTCAACTTCAAACAAAATGGCGAGACGGGGACGTCGGATCTGCGCGGGACCATCACGTTCACTGAAAGCGGCCGCGCGTTGCCGGACTTCCGCACAGCGCGCTATGACATCGCCGGCCGGATCCGCGGCGCCGATCTCGGACGCATCATGCCGATCATCGGCAAAGAGAACATCGGGCTCACCGGCGACATCGATGCCGACGGCTACCTGCACGGACGGCTATCGAATCCCGCCGGCCGCGTGACGTTCGCGCTCCATGACGGTCATCTCGGCAAGGTCGCGATCGACAGCGCGTCGGGCACGATCGACACCGACGGCAAGTCGTACTCGCTGCGCTACGCATCGGTATCGCTGCCATTCGCGCAGATCACAGGACAAGGCACGGTCGGACCGCGCAAACGCATCGCCGCGACCGCGACGATCAACGCCACTGATCTCAGCCGCTTGGCCGAACTCGGCGGGAGACCGGGCATCGCGAGCGGATCCGCCCTCGCGAACGTCAGCGTCACCGGAACGCTCTCCGCACCGCGCGTCACGACGAACGTCGTGAGCGGCAAGGGCGCGGCGCTCGGCGTGCGATTCGATCGTCTTACGGGAAGAGTTTCCTATCAGCCGGGCGAGGTCGACATCGCCGACGCTGAAGTCGACTTATCGCGCGATCGCGGCGTCATCACCATCGGGGGCACGTTGCCGCTGCAGCTCGAGCCGTTCGGACTCGGACCGAAGACGCGGCCCATAAATCTGCAAGTGGCCGCGCGATCGGTCGACCTGAGCGCGTTCGACGGCCTGACGTCGCGCTACGCCGCGCTCGCGGGAACGCTCGACGTCAACGGCGCGGTCACCGGTACCGCAGGCAGGCCGCAGCTGTCCGGTTCCGCGACTCTGCGCGATGCGAGCATCGAGTCGCCGTTCGAGACCGTGCCTGCGGAGAATCTCAACGCTGATGTCGCGCTCGATCGCGACACGCTCACGATTTCGAAAGTGCACGCCGATCTCGGCCACGGCACGCTATCGGGCGGCGGATCGGTCCACATCATCCCGGCGGTCGGTCTGTTGAGCGTCGCGGGCATCCAGTACACGTCGCGTCTGCATCTTCGCAGCGCGCAGATCGACGTACCCGGCTGGACCACCGGAACGGTCACCGGCGATTTGCAGCTCAACAAATCGGGCACGACGCCCTTTGCGAGCGGCGACGTCACACTCGACGACGGAACGATTCCTTTCGCGGCGATCTACAGACTCGCATCAGGATATGGAAGCGGACCCGCGCCCGAAAGCGGTCCGATCCCCGGCGTGCCCGAGCTGCAGCCAGGTCACATCGTCGTCTACGGCGGCAGCGTCTTCGGCGAAGGCGGGCCGTATGTGCTCGGCGGGCCGCCGAGCAAGAAGCAAGTGGCGACCGGGCCGAAGCTGCCGTCGGTCGATCTCGCGGTCAAAGCGAGCGCGGGAAAAAACGTGCGCGTGCACGGCGTCGCGATCGACCTCACCGCCGGCGGCGGCGTGCTCATCGCCGGCAACTTGCGCGCGCC
>DASQJC010000042.1:0-12124 GCA_035631255.1 Candidatus Eremiobacteraceae bacterium
ATACGACGACGCCCAGCCGTGCTTGAGGCTGAAGTTCTTCGCGACGCCCCCGTCGTGCGTCGACGACATGTCTTGCGCGCGGCAAAGCCACGCGGCGCCGGCATCGATGGCCGCATCGAGGCCCGGATCGGTCTGCGGCAAGCCGCGGCGGTCGCGCGCGAGTTCGTCGAGCGCGCGTTGCGGCAGGTCGGTACGCCCGCGCGCTCGGCTCGACGAGCCGGCGGCACCTTCGATCATTTAGAATCCTGTTAGGTCAGGCAGTTGCGACGAGCGCACCGCGCTCGCGATCGATGCGATAGTCGGCAAGCGGCGTTTCTTTAAGGACCTCACCGACCGGCGCGAACGCATATCGTTCCAACAAACGTTCCAGCCGCGCCTGCATGCCGCCGAGATTCGTATAGTGCCTAAGTCGCGAGCGAAGGCGCGTTCTGATGCGCGGCTGTTCCGGGTCTATCTCCCACGGATGGACGTAGACCATCGCGGGTCGCGGCTCTTCGAGTATCCGGTCGATGCCCGCCCGGTTATACCACCACGGCAGCATCCGCAGATAGCCGCCGCCGGCCACCGGCAAGTCGCGGCCGAGCAAGCGAAACGCCGAGATCGGAAATTCGGCGACGCGAACCGTGGACGCGCCGGCGCCGGGATCCGTTTCGATCGAATACGGGGCTCGCGGCGAACCCGGCATGCCGTAGTTGTCGTGATGGATCGGATAGATGCTCGAGTCGAAGCGGAAGCCGCAGCGCGCGAGCACGTCGAGCGCCCATAGCGATTTCGATGTGATGGAAAACGTCGGCGCCCGATAGCCGTCGATCTCACGGCCCGCAGCTTGCTCGATCGCGTCCTTCGCGGCTTTCGTATCTTCCGCGAATTCTTGCGGGCTCAGCCGATAGATGAGGCGGTGCAGCAGGCTGTGACAGCCGAGCTCGTGGCCGCGATCGCGGATCTCGCGAACGATCCCAGGCTCGCGCTGTGCGACCCAGCCGAGGATGAAGAACGTGCCGCGGACGTGGTAGCGGTCGAGCAGGTCGAGCAGCGCCGTCGTGTTGCGGACGACGCGCGATGGATACGACGACCACGCGTCGCGCGGCACGTCTTTTGAAAATGCTTCGACGTGGAAGTAGTCCTCCACGTCGACCGAAAACGCGCTCGTCGGGCGCGAGGGTGCGCTCACGCGGCGCGGTGGAACAAGAACTCGACAGCCGTCTTGAAGATGACGGACATGTCCATGAACAGCGACCAGTGCTCGACGTAGAAGAGATCGTAGCTCAGCTTCTCGCCGGCTTCGGTCGGCTGGAGAACGCGCCGCATGTTCACCTGCGACCATCCGGTGATGCCGGGCCGCACGAGATGGCGCTCGTCGTAGCGCGGCAGCAGGCGACGGAACTCGTTGACGAAGACGGGCCGTTCCGGGCGCGGTCCGACGACGGACATCTGGCCGAACATGACGTTGAAAAGCTGCGGCAGCTCGTCGAGGCTCGTGCGCCGCAAGAACGCGCCGACCTTCGTCGTGCGGTCGTCGCCTTCGCTCGCCCAAACCGGGCCTGTGGACGACTCCGCGTCTTGCTTCATCGAGCGGAACTTCAAGATGTCGAACGACTTGCCGCCGCGTCCGACGCGTTGCTGGCGGAAGAATATCGGCGAACCGGTCTCGAGCCAGATCGCAAGCGCGGCGAGCGCCATGATCGGCAGAAAGATTATTGTCGCGGGCACCGCGAGACTCAGGTCGAGCAGGCGCTTCAACAGTCGGGCCGACGGCGTGCACGCGCGCAGCTGCGACGGTACGATAAGCGCTTGATGGCCGTCGGTCGTCAGCGTCAGCGAGTAGGCGTGGCACTGGACGCGCGGCGGCGCGAATGCGACTTTGATGTGGCGCTGTGCCGCGACCTCGAGGATGTGCGGCATGACGTGCGGCGGCAGCACTTCGGTGAGCAGCAGCGTGTCGCAGCCCCACGCTTTGGCGGCGCGGAACCAGTCGATGTCGTCGAGCGGCGCATCATCGCCGAGATTGATCGATTTGACGGTCGAGTCGATATCGGTGACGTCGAGCCTCAGCACTTCGGTTCCATCGACGATGTTGAGCGATTCGGCGACCAGCCCGATGCGCGATCCTGCGCCGACGATCGCGATGCGGCGCGGCTTGTGCGCGCGAGCGACGTTGCGCAAACCGTGAGCGAGAGCGCGGGCGCTTCCGACCATCACGATCGCGAAGCCGGCAGACGCGAGCAGACCGTAGCGCGAGATCTGGATCTGCTGCACGAGCGTATAGAGAGCGAGTTGCGGCAGGACGCCCAATATGAGCGCGGCGACGGTGTAATAGAACTCGTCTTTGACCGAGAGCGCGAACGAGCGCTTGTACATGCCGAAACGCTCGAACAAGATGACCCAGATGCAGACGAAGATGACCGACGCGTACAGGAAGTGCGGCCAGAGTACCGCCGGGCTCCACGTATGGTAGGCGACCGCCAGACCAAAAGCCGAGGCGGCGAAGAGCATGACGATGTCGAGAGCGACGAGCGCTACCGCCCACCCGCGTGAATAGAGGATCGGCGCTGGCTGCGGCTTGGCGCGGCTCAGCGTCAGCGGTAGAACGTGCTCAGTGGCGGACAAAGAGCTCACTTTCCCACGTAAATACGTCTTGTCGTCGTCGCGGTTACGTCACCATGGTAGGCGTCGGCGCCGAGACGCATCAAGGGCCTAAAGGCCCAACCCCCACTTCGGTTGTGTCCCCATAATTCGACCGCACAAAGCCGTTTGTCGTGACCGCTTCTGTGACCCGAAAATGGGTTTCATGCATCGTCAGACGGGACGGCCGGCGGAACGGCCGTTCGGCTGGCTCCAAACGCTGCTGATGTAGAGCAGCGCCGTCGCCAGCATGTGGTATTGCAGCTTCGCTAGACCGCGGTTCGCGGTCTTGGCAAGCCGCTCACGATCAAAACCAGGCCCGTCGAACCGTTTTGCGAGTTCGGCGTACTCCGGATTGCGTGCGGGCGTGCCGTAGTCCCCGTGAGCGCCGTCACTCCGCGAGGCTAATCCGCGTTTCGCGCTCAGCGCGAACCGTGCTCCGATCGCGTCGCGCCATCCCGTGAGCCTTACGAGCGGCGAATCCACCGCATGACCCCAATTCGATTTCGCGATCTTGACGACGCGCGGATCGAGCGCACGCAGCACATCGGCATAGAGCGCATAATGTCGCTTGCGCCGCAACGGCGCGCGCATCGCCGCTTCGAAGAACGATTGCGAGTAGAACGGCGTCGCGGTCCAGAGGAACGACCGATTGCGATCCTCGCCGCAGAACAAACGGTTCATCGCCCAATCGGAGCTCATAAAGCGCACGTTGTGAAACGACGCGTCTTTCTCCGGATACGACGCGAAGTGCGCGCGGATCGCGTCGACGACCTCGTCGCGTGGAAGGCAGACGAGTGCGGCAGCCTCAGCGACAGTCCAGATAGCATTCGCCAGCCGATATTCGAGAAAGCCGTCGCGATCGGCGATCCGGACTTCTGCGCGCAAATCCGGCAATGCACGATCGCCGCCGTCGCCCGTGAAGTGAAGCGCACCGGGGCCGAAGCGGTCGGTAAGCACGCGGAAATACTCGGTGAGAAACGAGAGCGCGACGTTGCTCGTGCCGTCGCGCATCACCGCCATCGCGCGTTCATCTTCCCACGTCGGAGGCGCGAGCACGAGCGCTTCCCACGGTATGCCGAGAGCGCGCGCGAGCTGTGCGGACGTGTCCGTTTCTTCGGCCGCTTTCTTCCTGCGCGAGGTGAAGGTGAAGGCCGAATACGACGTCTTCGATCGCGTTAACGCCGCTGCGACGGCGCGGCTGTCGAGACCGCCGCTCAGACCGAGGATGACGCTTCGACCGCGACCCCAATCGACGATCGCCGCCGTGCGCTCTGCGAATCGGTCGGCGAGCTCGGCCGCATCCGGTGCGACGCCGCCCGCGTGAAGCGCCTCGAAATCCCAATGATAATACGAACGCACGTCGACGCGGCCGCCCGCATCGATGTGCAACGATGATGCCTCGGGCACGCGCGAGATGTGGGCGTGGAGCGTCCGCAAGCCGAGCGGAAAGGTGAACAGAAGCATCTGCGCAAGCGCGTGCCGGTCGACGTCGCCGGCGCCGCACGCGGCTCGAACCGCTTTGATCTCGCGGGCGATCGCGGCGCTGCCCGAGCGCGCCGCCATATACAATGGCAGCCGGCCGAGCCGGTCGTTGACGACGATCGCTTCCGCTCCGTCGTCTCGTGCGACGAGTAGGACGAAATCGCCGTCTGATTTCGACGCCCACGTCTCGGCTTGCGCGCGTGCCGCTGCGGGATCGCCGGCGAAGGTTTCCGCCAAGGCGCCGAGCATTTGCTCGAGCTCGGCAGGCCGCTCGCCGTACGCCGCGCCTTCGAGCACGGCGGTGCACCCGGCCATTTTCGCGACCGCAAACGGATAGGTCTCGTATGCCGACGCACCCGCGAGCAGTCCGCCGGTCGCGGCTTGCGGCACGAACGTCTGCTGCACGTAGCGCTCGCGCGCTATCGCGGTAAGCGCATCGGCCGCCCGCGGCCCGGCTGCGACGACGATTCCCGGCATCTTTTCTAGACGGCCTCCGGGAGCGGCGACGCGCGCCGGATCTCGGCCTCGAGCATGCACGAATCGACCAAGAATTTCGTCGCCCAATTCGGATAGATCCAAGGATCGTACTCGCCGTCGACCGGGTACGAGCCCTTCACCGCGCCGCGGACATCCCTATCGCCGTCGAGATCGAGGGTCCAGCGCACGAACCGGTTCGATGCGTAACCTGCGTGCAGATAGCGCGGATCGTGTGTGTGCCGCCACAGAAGCATCAAGTTCGTCGCGTTCTGCGCTTGGCCGGTGAGGCACGACCAATCTGCGACGCCGTGCCAGTGTCGATCGATGCGTCCTGGTAAGAATCCGCCGTTACGCATCGCAAACCATAAGCCGTCGCCGGTCTTGCGCGCGGCTGTGAGCAGCGATGCGTCTTTGCTGTACGCATATGCCTCGAGCACGCCGCGCAGCGCGTAGCCGATCGTGTGCGTCGCCGGCGTCGCCGGGTTCTTGATCGAGCACTGCTCGAACCAGCCGTTTTCGTTCTGAAGGCTGAGCGCCCAGCGGACGTTGCGCATGCCCGCCTCGCCGTAGCCGCGATCTGCGTCGACGCGCGCTGCCTCGAACAATCCCCAGGCGACGTGTGTGTCGTACGTCTTCGCGCCAGGTTTGACGAGCGGCGACTGATGCCCGCGCCAAGCGCCGTCGGGGTCTTGCACTTTGAGAAGCCAATCGGCGGCGCGCCGCATCGGCGGAAGGTAGCGCTCGCCGTACGAAACGACGCCTGCCGCAAGACCGATGAGGATCTGGCCGGTGTTGAATGTCGTCGGCACGGCGTGACGCGAGCCGATCGCGCCCGCGAGAAACGATCCGTCTGATTGTTGGATCGAGACGAGCCAATCGAGCATGCGGCGCGCGCGCTCGACGTGCGTCGGATCGTCGCGCAAATGCGCGTACGCGATCGCGGTCGGCACGATGTATCCGGTCGTCTCGGGATACGAGCTTCCCCAGCCCGAGATCAGACTGAAATGCCGGGAGACGCCGCCGTCATGCGAGGTCGACTCATCTTGGGCCCGGGCCAGCCACGCCGCTCCCGAATCGATGGCGATCTCGACCCCTGGATCGACGCGAATCGCCGGATTCAGATCGGCGACGAGCGTTTTAAGCGCGCGACTCGGTAGACGGCGGCGGTTGACTGCGATGCGGAGCGCCTTGGGCAGACGATGGATCATGACTGCGTCTGCCGATTGGCCCGCCGAGCGGGCCATGCCTCCCGCGATGAGGGGGCCGAAGGGCCCCGGCTATGGGTCGAACACGCCTAGGTGGAGAGCGCGTTTCGACCGTACAATATGGGTGATGCGTCAACTCATGATCGCCGGCTTCCTCTTCCTGTTCGTCATCATCGGTACGTACTGGCTCGTCACCCAGCGCCTACACCTCACGAGCTTCTATCCCTCGACTACCGTCCAGTTCCCGAACCTCGATCAGCCGCGCGCGCTCCCGTCGATCACGCCCGGTCCGGTCGGACCGAAGCTCGCCGGTTTTGCGCAGACGCCACAGCCCAAGGCATCGACCCTGAGCGTCTCGACTGCGAAGATCCCATCGCATCCGGCGCATTCGGCCTTCACCTACAAACAGGTCCCGGTGACCGCTCCGACCGCGAACGCCGTGACACCGATGCCCGCGCCCGCATACGCTCCGGTCACGCCGATGCCGCTCGGATTGACGCCGCCGCCTATCGTCGCGCCGACCTTCGCGCCGATCGGAGGCGCGCCGTCGCCGTCACCATCGCCGACGCGGCCCGGCCTCGCCAACCCGCCAGGCTAGCAGTTCGCGGGTGCTGACGTATCGTAGGCGCTTCGTCGTCCGAGGCGAGGAATGGTTCGATGCCGCCGGCGATCGCAGCGGCGTCGACGTCCATGAGGTCTTCCACGTCCTCGAACCGCTCGCAGGTTATCGCTGCATCGAATTCTACACGATCGAATTCGATCTGAGCGCGAGCGAAGACGCGCTGTTCTCGAAAGTGCGGCCCGAAGCGCGCCGCCAGATCCGCCGCTGCGCGGAGAGCGGCGAAGTCGTGTACGAGCATTTCTTCCCGTGCGATAGCGCGCAAGTCGATCGCTTCTTCGCGGCGTACGACGACCTCGCGGCCCACAAGGGGCTCGCAGCGATCGATCGCGAGCTGACGACCGCGTATGCGAAAGCGGGATTGCTCGATCTGTCGCTCGTTCGAACGACCGATGGTCGCGAGCTTGCGTGGCACGCGAACTATCGCACGCCGCAGCGCGCGCGCCAGCTCCACTCGATCGCGTTCTTCCGCGACGACAAGGCCGAACGTCAGATGGTCGGTCGCGCGCACCGCTTCCAGACCTGGCGCGACATCCTCGCCTACAAGGAAGCCGGCATCCCGATCTTCGATCTCGGCGGCTGGTACCACGGCAAGACCGACGCCGAGCTGCTCAAGGTGAATGCGTTCAAAGAGGAGTTCGGCGGCGAGGTCGTGCGCCGCTACATCTGCGAACGCGGTTTGACGCTGCGCGGCAAGATGTACGTGGCGCTGCGCAATCTCACAGGCGAAGGGGCGTTCAACGCGCTCGCACGCGGCGCAGCCGCAAAAGATTCGTAACCGCAAAGGGTTTGAAGCGGTCGAGCTTTAGCTCGATTTCACCTTCACCGTCCAGAGCCCAACCGCCAAAGCCGCCAGAATCGTCGCGCCGATCTCAAACGCGAACGCTATTTCTTGGCTGTGGCAGAAACGTTGCTCGGTTTCACCAGCATAAATTTCTAAGGCTCTCTCGCCGCCCGTGTCTTTACCCGCTTCGACAAGCTGATTCAATATTTTCACATCTAAGGCCGAACCTCGAAATGGAGCGCTCGTCGGCGTGGGAGTCGGGACCACGAGCAGCATCGCTTGAGGCAAGCAGCCCGGACCTGCGTTCGTCAGGAAGTGAGCCGTGAAGACAAAGGTCACGGCGATAGCCGCGGTTACAATAGATAGAACGCGCCTGTCCATAGGGCGATTTTACCGCGCGGCACGGATTACGTCAAAGGCACAGTCCCCTTCGGACCGGCGCGGTCTATCCGTTCAGACGGCCGCGCGAGCTACCGCCGCGGCGTGTGCCGCCAATCCCTCGGGTTTCGGCAGCGGATCGGCGCCGTATATGTCGTCCAGTCCGAAGAGCTTCAGGAACTCGACCGCTCGCGCGACGTCTGCATCCGGCACCTTCTTCGTCCAGCCGCTGACGAGCGTCGTCGGGTCGGGCATCGTGTCGTAGCGCGCCATCGGCGACGGTTTCCAAACGCGATTCGCAGCGGCATCGTCGACGTCGCGGCCTAAGAACGCGAAGAGCTTGCGCAATTCGCCGATCGGGTCGAGGCAGAACGATTCGTAGAACGCGATGTGGGCCTCACCCTGTCTGAATTGCCGCAGCGGCACGTAGTTCTGGACGCACCAGACGAGCAGCCGCTGATCCCACACGCTCTCGGCGCTCGCGATGAGATCCTTGAACGGCCCGAGGTGGTCCTCGACGAGCTCGCGCTGATCGAGCAGATAGTGGCGGAATTCGGCGGTCCGCTTCGCCGGATCGGTGTCGATGAGCGAGCGATCCTTCGCGTCGAAGTAGCGTTTGAAGCGAGAGCGAACGGTCGGGATCGGATGGCGCATGATGAGCACGACCGGCACTTGCGGGAACTGCGTGCGCAGCCACTTGATCCAAAGATTCGCTCGGACTTCCTTGATGAGCCGCCGCTGCACCGATAGGCGCTTGTTGAACTGGTCGACCCACGGGTCGTGGAAACGGCCGCTCAGGATGAACTCGGCGCGTTCGTGCGTCGCCGGGTCACGCTCGTCCGGGCGCAGGTAGGAGCCGTACCAGAAATCGCCGAGCTGCTTGACACCGAACGGTTCGAACATGTAGCGATACGCGTTGTCGTAGTTCATCAACTCCGACAACCACGTCGTGCCGCTCCGCGCACCGCCCGCGAGGAACACCGTATCGGCGAGATCGGCGCCGCGGTCGACGATCGCGGCGCTCTTCGCGCGCAGATAGACCTGCTTGAGAGCAGATTTGGCGCGTGCGATCATCGCTCGTCGAGTTCCGTCGTCGGCGCGTCCACGCGCCTGACTACAACGCTTCTCACGGGCCCGCCTGTTCAGTCCTGCGCGATCCGGTCGAGGATCGACGCGAATCCGCCGGCGAGATCGCGCGGCGTGGGCGGACGCCATGCGGGCAACGGCACCGGCTCGAGTTTGCCCGCGCGAAAGTCGTCGTAGAGCGACGTCAAAGCGTGCGCGCACCCGGCTTCGTCGCTTGCGAAAACGCCGAGTCCGCTGTCGCAGATGATGCCCTCAACCGCGTTGCCCGCAGCGCCGACTGCGAGGATCGGCCGCTTCGCACCCGAGTACTCGAGGATCTTGCTGCCGGGATTCGCGATCTCGATGTGGTCGAGATCGCCGGCGGTATTCAATAAGAGCAGCAGCACAGCCGATGCGCGCATCGCCGTGAGAGCGGAGCGGCGATCGACCTCGCCGTGCACGACGATCGCATCGCGGACGCCGTGACGATCGGCCGATTCGATGACCAGATCGGGATCTTCGCCGTAGAAATCGAACCGGACCGCCTTGCCAGCGGGCGCGTTCGTCCTCCGCAGACGCGCCACCGCTGCGAACGCGACATCCGGCGTGCGCAAGCGCGGATACAGTTTGCCGGCGTAGCAGATGCGGAATTCGCTCGGCGGCGGCGCATCGATGCCTTGCCATGCCGCCATGTCGGCGGCGTTCGGTATCATCATCGCGTCGGGGCGCCCGAAATATTCGGCGAGCGCGTCGCGATGCGCCATCGTCGGCGCCGTCAGCGCCGTGGCGCGGCGCAACAGCCAGCGCTCCCACGCGTACGAATACGCGCGCTTGAGCGGGCCGAATTCGCGATCGAAGTAAGGACCTGCGGGGCCGCTCCACAGATCGCGGTAGTCGGCGATCCACGGGATCCGGCGCGACATACTCGCTGCGCGGCCGACGAAGTGCGCCGACGGCGGCGGCGCGGTGCTGATCACCGCATCGAATCGCTCTTGTCCGGTCAACCGCAACGCTTCGGTCCTCGCGGGCCAGAGCCAGCCGACTGCGTCATCAGGAAAATGGACGATGTTCCGCGCCGCATCGCGCAGCGAACGTTCGAACTTCGAACGCCGCTTCGCATTCGCGGCGGCCTCACCGGCCGCCACGAAATCGAGTTTGGCGCTCTTCCCGAGCTGCTTGACCTTGACGACACGACACTCGACACCCGGATCGCCGGGAAAATCGACGGTGAGGACCGTCGGCTCCCATCCGAACTCGCGCAGGTTCGCGGCCAGATAACTCGGCCGCAGCGCTCCAGCCTTCGGCTGCGGCGGAAAGTAATACGCCACGAGCAATACGCGCTTCACTCCCCGCACCTATGAAATCTCTCTGCGCTCGACCTTCTGCTCCCTCGACATATGTGACGCGCGCTGTCGTCCTGCGCGGCTAGGGTATCGCCTTCGCGGGGACGCGGCTTGAATCGGAATAATTTCCTAACGCCGCTCTGTTCGGCGGCTCTCGCCGCCTCACAAGCCCTGCTTGAGGCGATCCCTAGCCGCGCCGACGCCCTTCGGCGCGACATTTCATCGGTCGCGTGCCGAAGTCGCGGCGCGGGGGTGTCGCTCTAAGCGGGTGTTCTGAGGCGCCGAAAGGCGCCGAAGACAGCGGCGGAAAGGCAAGTATTTCCCGATTCGCCGCGTGCCCGCGAGAGCGACACCCCCGCGCTGTGACGACTACGCTCGCAACGCGATGATGCGCGACCGAAAAGCCGCGGCGGTCGAGCTAAAGCTCGACCGCTACGGTGTTGTGGGTGGGTGCCGGAGGCGAGTAGCGCTACTTGAAGGCTATGACGCCAGTGAGGGAACCGACGGATCCGGGCGCCGGACCGTTCGCAGTGATCGTGCCGCCGTCGAGAATTCCCGCGCCCTGCAGCACCATCGTGTGCGTGTAGCCGGAGCACGGGAACGGACGCGATCCGCCGATGACCGAGTTCACGACGGCAGCGCACGGCCCGACCGGCGAACCGGCGATGTAGCACGAGCGATATTCCCGACCGTAGGTGCCACCGGACTGGCGCAGCGCATCGACCGTCTGCGGCGTCGGCACGACGGGGTCGAGCGCGACGAGTTCGATCTCAGGTCCGAGATTGAAATACGACGGCGATACGAACTGCGTCCGGATCATGGTCGTCTTCAAGTCATACGTCAAGAGAAGCGACGCTTCCGAATACGTGCGCGCGCTGATCGCCTGCCCCATCGTCTCGCCTTTGGCGCGCTGGTTGCAGACGAAGATCTTTCCGATTTTCGCCATCGCGAGTTCGGTGTTCTCGGTCTGTTCCCAGTAGTTTCCGGCCGTCACGTCACCGCCCTTATTCGACATGTGGCTCGGCGATGCGTAGCAGTCTTCGAAGGTGCCGCCGATGGCGTTGCTCGCGCGAGCGACGACCTGGACGATCGGGCTCATGCTGTACGTGGCGCTCGGACCTTTGCCTTGGTGCGGAAGATCGCCGTCGCCAAGCGCGTTGAGCAGCACCGGCACACCGATCGACTGGACGAAGTCCACGTGCTCGTCGAGCCACTTGCCCTCATCGAAGTTGCACGGCAATCCGGAAAGCGATCCGATCGAGCCTGCGGTGTCGTCGAACACCGCATCGAAGTGACCGGCGCGCATCCACGAGTCGACCATGTTCTTCCACGCTTGCTGTGCGGCCGGCGACGTCGGATCGGTGAGATAGCGCTCTTCGCCCTTCGTGACGGTGATCCGGTGACCGGAGCAATCGTGCGCGAACTGGCTCTCGTCCGATGTATAGATCATCTTGTCGCGCGGCGCGACGCGATTCGGATCCGTGTAGAAAGTCGTTTTGATGCCCGCAGCCGACAGCTGCCGCGACATCTCTTCGTTGGCCATCGCCCACGACGTCCACTTGGCGGCGCTGTTGACGTCGACCGTCGGCTCGCCTTTCGGCACGCCGTTGACGCCGAAGAACGTGTACGACAAGATGTGCGTCGGCACAAAGCTCGACGCCGCCGAGCTCGGCTGGTGGCTTTGACAGTTCGCGATGAAAAACGCGAGAAAGATGATTGCTGAGAATCTAATGAGACGTGGTAAGCGCAAGGCTTCCTCCTTGTTTGGGGAGCGGGTCGGTCACCGTGTAGAGTGCGTCCATCCCGAATGCTTTTAGGAAACGGTCTGCGGTCGCGATCTGTTCCTCAGTCGCGCGCCCTTGCCACTTCGAAACCTGTTTCATGCCGTCGATTCGTCCCGAACCAGCGATCTCGCCCATAGTCCGCCCATGCACGGTAGATGAAGGCGCATTCATCTTGCTGAGCGCGCGCATCATCGTCCGATCGTCCGTGGGCTCGCCGATGTAGGCGAACAGCTTGCGAAGCGACTCGACTGGGTCGATGCAGAAGTCTTCGTAGAACGCCAGGTGGATCTCGCCAGGCTTGAACTGCCGCATCGGAACGTAGTTCTGGATGCACCACACCGCCATGCGCTGCTCGAACACGG
>DASQJC010000043.1:0-4020 GCA_035631255.1 Candidatus Eremiobacteraceae bacterium
GGCAAGGGTACCGGGTTAGGACTTGCGATCGTGTACAAGATTGTCGAGCAACATGGCGGAAGGATCATGGTGCATTCGAAGGAGGGCGCAGGCACGAAGTTCACCGTCGTTCTTCCAGTTGCTGGCGACGAACCGGGAAGCGGTACAACCGAAGCGCCGCCGTCGGAACGATTCGCGATTGCAGCGTGAGCGCAGGAACCTTACCGAGTACCGTTTGCAACGCGACTGATGTTTGCTGAGGACCCGTTATGAACCGCTCCGCTAAGCTATCTTCGAATACTGCTGAACGCTGCGCACGAGCCATCCGCGATGTGCACGCTCCTCGCCAGGCGGCAAAGGCGGATTCCGCACGGACGCTCGCCGATGGTGCGCCAATGTTACAAAAGGTCGAGCGGCCGAAGATACTGCTGCTTGATGACGAAGAGCGAATTCTCAATGCTCTTTCCGCGCTCTTTCGTTACAAGTATCAAGTGTTTACTGCGACCGATGGTGATAAGGCGCTAGCGATACTCAAACAATGCCATGTCCACGTCGTCATCAGCGATCAACGCATGCCGGCGATGACGGGGATTGAGTTCTTGCGGCGCGCGAAGGTCGTGTCGCCAAACACGGTTCGCATCCTGCTCACTGGGTTCTCGGATCTGTCGGCCATCATCGACTCGGTCAACGACGGCGAAGTCTATCGTTTCCTCAACAAGCCGTGGGGCAATCAGGAGATCCAGGCTGTGGTCGCGGACGCGGTCACGATCGGCATCGCGCTCGAAGCCGAGGTGCCACATAGCTCCGGCAGCACGCAGCCGCAAACAAGCGGCGGGGCGATGGGTACGGTACCTTCTTCCCAGCCGGCAATCGTGATCATGCACGAGCGGCGCGAGGCATTTGAACAGGTGCGTCCATTGCTTGATGACACTAATCCTGTGGTATATGCGAAGACCGTCGGCGCCTGCCTAGAAACGCTTCGGACGCACAACGTTGCGGTCGTTGTGTCCGACATTAAGGTTCGCAATGACGACTGCACAGAACTGTTGAAGCTCCTGAAGCAGGAGCATCCCCAAATCCTTACAATCGTGCTTGCCGATAGCGCTGATGCCGACCGGGTCATTGAACTCATCAATCAGGCGAAGATCTTTCGCTATGTGCTTTCTCCGTGCAAGCCGCAGAAGCTCAAGTTTTTCATTGACTCGGCACTGACTCATTTTCAACGTTCGCTCGTTAGCCCGGCGCTGCGGCGCCAACAGGCGGTTGACCCGACTCGAGCGAAGGTTCAGTCGCGGGCGGGCTCTATGATCGCCGCGAGGCTACGGGCGCTGCGCGAATTTCTGTCCCCACGGCCGGCGAGTTAAGCCGTTTCTCCGCCGACGCGATGACTGGAACGTCAAGCAAAAAGCGGCGAAGCGCGATGATCATTGAGCCAATCATGCGGCGCACCGGGGAAATTTGCACGGTATGGCTCGCGACACTAATGGCTATTTGCTGCAGTGAGTCTGTGCTGGGCACCGATTTGCTCGTGGCGCAGGTGGCACCGCATTCTGGTCCGCAGGGCGCATTGGCTTCCGACTATCGTGCGGGCGCTCGGCTCTACTTCGACAGCGTTAACGCGCGCGGCGGTATAAACGGCGCAGCGGTTGTCCTCAAAGCGAGGGACGACGGCGACGATCCCGCGATGACGCGCCGGCACGCGACCGAGTTGATCGCGCAGAAACCGATTGCGTTCATCGGGGTAGTTGGCACGGCTAACGTCGCGAGCGTTCTGCCACTGCTTGAAGAGTCTGAGACGGCATTGCTTGGCCCTCTCGTTGACGCGGCGGGCGTCGACGAGACACGCAACCGGACCGTTTTCCACATCCGGCCCAATGAGCAGCAGGAGATTGAAGCAATTGTCAGTCGGCTTGATTCGCTTGGTCTCAGGCGCATCGCTGTCTGTCATCACGATCGACCAGCGACGGCCGTGATCGCACAGTGGACTCGGTCGCAGAGGACGCGCCAAGCGCTTCAGGTACTTAACTGCGCCGGTGATGCGGCGCAGGTCGACGGTGCTGTAAATAGCGTGATCGAGGCCGCAGCACAGGCGGTCGTCTTCGTGGGCCGAGCTCAGTCCGCTGCGGTCTTCATCAAGACCCTCCGCGCAAGAGGCAGCTTTGCGATGGTAGTCGTACCGTCTTCGATCGACACGAAAGAGTTAATGGCGATCTTGCCAACGTCGGCAAAGCGCTGGCTCGCCGTAGCAGAGGTTTTCCCAAACGTCGATTCTGATGACGGACGTTCGCCTGGCGATTTGGTGGTGCGTGAATTTTCGAAATTGCGCGCAGGTTCCCGGGTGCCCGTGCCGGCATCGAACGCAAGCCTAGCTGGATTTGTATCGGCGAAGATCCTTGTCGAGGCGCTTCGACGTTCGGGAGAGAAACCGACGGCCGCTGACGTTCTCAGAAGCTTGCACGCTCTGCAGCAGTACGATGTCGGCGGAATGATTTTCGATTTCTCCCGGCACGACCCGGCGTCGGTCACGTACACGCGGCTTGGCGTCATTGGCACGCGCGGAGCGGTGCTTAATTGATCATGTTTGAAGGCATTGGTCGCAGACGCATTGCGAGTCGCAGCCTCGACGAAGCGCCTGTACGGGACGCTAGCAGCGACAGGAACGCGCTCGAGCGCGCGAACGCGACGCTCAAGGAAGAGCTGGCGCGATGCGAGAGCGCGCTGAAGGACCTACAGGCGAACGAGACGCATTTTCGTGCGCTCGTCGAGACATCAGGCGACATTGTCTTTCATGTCGACTCGAAGGGCTGCTTTACCTACGTCAACGGAGCAGCAGTTGAGGCAATCCTCGGATATCGCGCCGAGGAAGTCATAGGAGTGCCCATCACTCACTTTGCAACGGGTGCTTCGGCACAGGCGCTCGACGATGAGCTTTTCAAGCTTACTGAGACACCGGGATCCATGCACGTCGATGGTGAGTTCCTCCATCAGTGCGGACAGCCAGTCTACTTAAGCATCAATGCCATTGCCCTTTGCAACAGTGACGGACGCTTCGTCGGGGCGAGTGGCACAGCAGTCGACGTAAGCGAAATTAAGACTGCCGAAATCCTATTGCGCCAGGCGTTATCCGAGCAGCACGCGATTCTCGATTCGGCGACCGTCGGTATTGCGATTGTCGAGGACGGCAGAATTGCGCGTGCGAACGCCGAACTGGAACGGATGTTCGGGTGCACGCCGGGATCGGCAACCGGGATGGCCGTGGAGTCACTGTGCGGCGTGGATGATTGTGCTCAATGGCGCTCAATCGTCGCAAACGCCGTTAACGGCCGTTCGCTTTTCGACAACGACGAAGTTTGCCGTCGCCAGGACGGCAGCCGATTCTGGTGTCGCGTGGCTGTTCGTCCATTCACTCGGACGGGCAGCGAAAACACGACGATCTGGGTGCTGCACGATGTGACAGATCGCAAACAGAAGGAACAGGCTATCGAGCACGCCGCGCTGCACGACACGCTCACGGGCCTGCCGAACCGCGCGCTCTTGAGTGATCGACTCGAACAAGCGATTAAACGCGCCGAGCGCACGAACACGAAATTCGGAGTGCTGTTCGTCGATCTCGACCGCTTCAAGATAGTTAACGATTCAATCGGCCACGACGGGGGCGACCAATTGCTTCGCACAGTCGCCGAGCGCCTGCGCCGCCGGGTGCGGAGCGCCGACACGGTCGCCCGCCAGGGCGGCGATGAGTTCATCGTGATGCTTCCCGACGTGGCCAGCGTCGCCGACGTCGAGCGTGTCGCCAAAGACATCTTGGCTGAGATCACAGCGCCGGTGTCGATATTCGGGAATGATTACGTAGTGACGGGAAGCATTGGCATGAGCATTTACCCTGATCACGGTAGCGACGCCCAATCGCTGCTCAAACACGCCGATGCCGCAATGTATCGAGCAAAGGCACTCGGAAAAAACACCTACCGGGTCTTTACGAAGGAACTTGACCAGCAAGCGAGCGAGGACATTCAGATCGAGAACCTCCTGCGCTCGGCA
>DASQJC010000044.1:0-7648 GCA_035631255.1 Candidatus Eremiobacteraceae bacterium
CAGGCGGACCATCGAGAACTCGGCGTCGCGGAAGAGGATCGGCTCGGCCGTTCCCCAGTGAAGGTTCGTGAAGACCTTCTGATTGATGAAGTAGACCTCGGCCTGGAACGGCGACGTGCCGCCGAACGGCATCGAGAGCAAGCCGGTGATCAGCGGCAAGTTCTGCGTCGCGAGCGTGTAGCGGCCAGGACCGAACGTGTCAAGAGCGCGGCCGTCGCGGAAGAACACAGCGGACTGGCTCTCCTGGACGATGAGCTGGCTGCCCCATTTGATGTCGGTCGAGCCCGTCTCCGGCCACCGGTGGACGATCTGCTGACCGGTGTTGTCGAAGAATTCGATGACGGATAAGCCGAGTGCCATTTTGTCCTCCGCCGAGCTGTGCTCGGCATACCACATCTACGGTGTCGGTAGGCCGTCGAAGAGATGCTTGCGACCTTCGAAGCGGCGATCGAATTCTGCCGTGAGCGCATCGAGCTTCGAAAGCGCGCTGCGCAACGCAGTCGGATCAGCTGCGCCCTGTTCGATCTCACCGACCGCCGACTCGAACTTGCCGAGCTCGCCCATGAGCGCGGTGTCGTACGCGTAGATCTTCGCGAGTTCCGCATCGCCCATCTGCACGCGATCGAAGACCGCCGCATAGCCGTAATCCGCAAAGCGCATGCGGTCGATCAAGCGGCCGAGGCGACGCGAGCTCTGATCGATGAGCGCGACGCCGTCGAGATTACCGCTGCGCGACAGCGTGTCGACGACGCCATCGACCCGCCCACGAACGTTCGTCAGCCGCTCGCCGATGACCGCACGCAGCTGCTTGTCCGCGATTCGGCGGTCTTCGGTCGACTTGTAGCCGGCGAAGCCGGGGATGAAGCTCGCGAGCGTCGAGAGCGCCTCATTTAACGAAGGCAGACGCGACTCGAATTGATGGATCTGCTCGCCGATGCTCGGGCCCGGCGCTACGGTTTGTGTCACGCCCGGATTCGTGCCGGTCGCCGGCACCGCAGGAACCGGCGGAGCGCTTTGCCCCTGACCCGATTTTTGCTCTTCCATATGATGCTCCGTCTGCTCCATCGGCGCATGACCTCGCCGCGCCGCCTTACGTGGTATATCGTCCCGGACTGTTCCAGGTTACATCGCTACCGCGAGTTCTTCGATCTCGTCGGCGGTGCGTTCCGCGGGCTGGGCTGTGCGCGCCTCGCCGAGCAGCGCTCGTACCGCATCCGGATCGACCGCCTTGTTGAACCGCTCGCGGAAACTCCCAGCATCGCGCACGCCTTTGATGTACCATGCGAGATGCTTGCGCATCTGGAGCAATCCCGAGCGCTCGCCGTAACGCTCGATCATCGCTTCGAAATGTTCACGCGCGAAGTCGACGCGTTCTTCGATCGTCGGCGGAGCCGGCACGACCTGGGCGCGCATCGCCGCCGCGATGTCGCGGATGAGCCACGGATTGCCTAGTGCCGCACGCCCGACCATGATCGCGTCGGCGCCGGTCTCGCGCAATCGCATCATCGCTTCTTCCGGCGATGAGACGTCGCCGTTGCCGATGACGGGCACCCGCAACGCTTCTTTCAATCGCGCGACGTGCTCCCACTTCGCCGACGGTTTATAGAACTGTTTACCGTACCGCCCGTGAAGCGTGAACGCATCGATGCCGACCGCTTCCGCACGCCTCGCGATTTCGATGAACGTGAAATTCTCCGCGTCCCATCCGAGGCGCATCTTGCACGTGACTGGCGCGCGCTTGACCGCTTTACGCACCGCGTCGCAGATCGCCACTGCAAGATCGGGATCGCGCAGGATCGCGGCGCCATCGCCGCCCTTGGTGATCTTCGGCGCCGGACAACCGAAATTGATGTCGACGATGTCCGCGCCGCATTCTTCGACGAACGCCGCCGCTTCGGCCATCACTGCAGGGTCGCTGCCGTGCAGCTGCACCGACGTCGGACGCTCGTCGTCGTAGACCTCGATCATCTCGAGCGATCGACGATTCATCCGCACGAGCGAGTTCGCTGAGACGAATTCGCTGACGGTGAGCCCAAGTCCGAAACGTTTGAAAAGCCGGCGGAACAGCGCGTCGGTGACGCCTGCCATCGGCGCTAGGGCGAGCGGCGGGTCGATTTCGAACGACCCGATGCGCAAAACGGGTGCCGCGTCCATGTCGAACCGTCGGATTCGCGCATGCGCCGCAGGTCGCCTGGCAGCTTGCGGCTGCGCGGCACCGAGGTATGAAGCCGCGGTCATCCCGAACCGTGCATCATGGCAGCGTCTTCCGTCATCGTGCCGCCGGACGTCACACGCGACGTCATCGAACTGCGGCGCGACATCCACCGCCACCCCGAGCTTGGCTTCGAAGAAGTCCGAACGGCGGCAATCGTCGCCGATCGTCTCAAGCGCCTCGGCTACGAAGTGCGCACGAAGATCGGCGGCACCGGAGTCGTCGGCATCATGCGCACGATGCGGCCGGGGCGCACGATCCTCTTGCGGGCTGATATGGATGCTCTTCCGATCCAAGAAGAGACCGGTCTGCCGTTCGCATCGACGAACACCGGCAAGATGCACGCGTGCGGACACGACGGTCACGTCGCGATCCTGCTTGGCGCCGCGCAGATCATCGCACAGCGTCAAGACGAGCTCTCGGGAACGATCCTCTTGTGCTTCCAGCCGGCCGAAGAAGGCAAGGGCGGCGCGAAAGAGATGATCAGCGACGGCGTGCTCGAGGACCCATACGTCGATCGCGTCTACGGGCTGCATTTGTTGTCGCAAGCACCGAGCGGCGTCATCCGCGTGCGGCCGGGTCCGGTGATGGCGTCGAGCGATTCTATCGAGATCACGATCCACGGCAAAGGCGGGCACGGCGCTGCGCCGCACGAGACGAACGATCCGATCCTCACCGCCGCGCACTTCATCACGGCCGTCCAGTCGATCGTCAGCCGCAGGATCGAACCGGTGGAACCGGCGGTCGTGACGATCGGAGCGATCCACGGCGGCACGATACACAACGTCATACCCGACGACGTCAAGCTGCTCGGCACCGTGCGGGCCTTCTCGCAAGAAGTGCGCTCGCAGATGGAGCCTCGCATCCAGACGATTCTTCGCGGCGCGTGTGAGGCACACGGCGCGTCGTACGACCTCAAGTACGACTGGCGCTACCCGGTGACGTCGAACGACCCGAACGAAGCGGCGTACGTGCGCGCGCTTGCGACACGCGTCGTCGGCGAAGAGCGATCGCAAGAGATGCGCCCGACGATGGGCGCGGAAGATTTCTCGTTCATGCTCGAGCGGCGGCCGGGATGTTTCTTCTTCCTCGGCACGCAGCGCGATGAGAGCACGGCAGCGCCGCATCACAACGCGCGCTTTTCGATCGATGAAGCGGCGCTCGACACCGGCGTACAGATGATGGTCGCGCTCGCGCTCGACGCGCCCGCGCCAGGCGCGCCTGAGCCCGAACACATAGAATAGATGAAGACGGTCATCCGATGGATCGGCGCGGTCATCGGCCTCGTCGTCTTATTGTTCGTCGTCGCGATCGCGATCGGCACCAGCTTGCCGATCGCGCACGTCGCCACGTGTTCGGCGCAATACAAGCAATCGCCGGCGACGTTGCGGGCTGCGGTCGCCGATGATGCGACGTCGACGTCCTGGCGCAGCGATGTAAAAGCCGTGCATCGCGAAGCGACAAGCAACGGCGAGACGCGGTGGGTCGAGACGTACAACAGTGGTCAGACGTTGCCGTATCTGGAACGCTTGAATTCTTGGGGGATCGATCGTCGAATCGACGATCCGGACTTACCGTTTGCCGACGAGTGGAAGTACAAGTTTCAGTCGAGCGGCGGCGGCACCCAGATGACTATCTCGGAGTTTGGTGAGATTTACAATCCGGTCTTCCGGCTGATCGAGCACTTCTTCACTGGGTACAGCGCGACGATCAAGACATACATGACCGATCTTGGCAAGAAATACGACGAATCGCCGTCGATCGCGTGCAGCGTGACGACGTATCCCGGCGGGCTGCCGAAGTAAACTAAGCCGGAGCCGACTTGAGGCGGCGTGCGAAAGCGGCGAGCGCCACGAGCAGCTCGACGATCTGCTTGCTCGTCGCTTCATCGGTGAGCCGTCCATCGACGTCGAACTTGTCGCGCGCTTTCGCGACGTGGATCTGCGGTTCGTTCAGGAACCACTGATCGGTATAGCCGGCGATCGTGCGCAGCGCGATCTGCATGCGGACCGTGCCGAAGCCGCCGGTCGATGCGCCCATGATCGCAGTCGGCTTGAACTCGAGCACGCCCTCTTCGCGCGACGCCCAGTCGAGCACGTTCTTCGTCACAGCGGGAATCGACCAGTTGTACTCGGGTGAAGCGATGAGCAGCGCGTCGGCGGAACGGATCGCGTCGCGGATGCGCTTGACGGACGGCAGCGGGTTGTTTTCGTCGTCGAGATCGTCGTTGAATAGCGGCAGGTCGTCGATTTCGAACGGGACGACTTTGATGTTCGGCGGTGCGAGCTCGACGGCGGCGCGGATCAAACCACGATTGAACGACGACTTGCGCAAGCTTCCGGCGTACGCGGCTATCGTGACGACGTCGTCGCTCATCCTTTTCCTTTCGTCGAGCCCATCGATCCGTCCGTGGAGTCGCTCGCGGCGCGATCCGTCATCGCCCAATGATATATCCCGTCGAGTACGAGTCGCTGATCGACCCGATCGATCGCTTTCGTGTACGGAGCGATGAGCTCGGCGAGCCCGCCGGTCGCGATCACGGTCAGCTTCGGTCCGCCAAGTTCGGCGGCGATCCGTCCGATGAGATACTCCGCTTGACCGACAAAACCGTAGATGATACCAGATTGAAGCGACGTCGTCGTGTCGGTGCCGATGGCGGCCGGCGGCAAGACGAGCGGCACGTCGAAAAGTTTGGCAGCGCGCGAGACGAGCGCGTCGACGGAGATCTCGACGCCCGGCGCGATCGCCGTGCCGGCATAGCGGCCTTGCGCGTCGATCGCCGCGAACGTCGTCGCCGTGCCGAAACCAACGACGACAAGTGGTGCTCCGTATTTTTCGACCGCACCGATCGCACCGGCGATGAGATCGGCGCCGAGCTCGGTAGGCCGAGCGGTGAGCACCGGCATGAGCGACTGGCGCGCGGCTGAGATGAACTCGCCGCTGCAGCCGAAATAGCGAGTCGACAATTCCGAGAGCGCGCGATAGAGCGGCGGCACGACGCTCGCGATGACGACGCGCTTGATCGCCGGTCGCGCAATGCCGTTGATGCGTAGGACGCCGTCGACCATCGCGGCGAGCTCATCGCCGGTCTGCCGGCGATCCGTGACGGAGCGCCACGAATGGACGAGCGTGCCCGCGGCCGAGCCATCGGTCTCGTAGACGCCGAACTTGACGTTCGTGTTGCCGACTTCGATCGCGAGGAGCATGCGTTAGGCGCGATCCCGCAGCGCCGAAATGCGATCGAGGACGGCTCGCGCTATCGTCGACTTCGGCGCGCGCCCGACCGCTTCGCGCCCGCCGGCCCAGAGAATGACGACTTCGTTGTCGTCCGCTGCGAAGCCGCCGGTCGGGCCACCGATGCGATTGACGACGATGCAGTCGAGACCTTTGCGCGCAAGTTTCTCGCGGCCGGCGTTTTCGATGTCGTCGGTCTCGGCGGCGAAGCCGACGACGAAACATCCGGGCGGGCGATGCGCGGCGACGTCGGCGATGATGTCCGGATTGCGCGCAAGCTCGAGCGCCAGTTCTGCGGCGTCCTTCTTCACTTTGCCGGCGGCGACGACCGCCGGCCTGAAATCTGCCACGGCCGCTGCGCCCACGAAGAGCGTCGCACCGCCGATATGCTCGAGGACTGCCGCATGCATCTCGCGCGCGGTCGTCACGCGGACGACGTCGACACCGGCGGGCGCGCGCAGATGCGTCGGCCCGCTGATGATCGTCACGCGTGCGCCGCGCGCTCGCGCTTCGCTCGCGATCGCGTAGCCCATCTTGCCGGTCGACGGGTTCGACAAGAAGCGCGCCGGGTCGGCGAACTCGCGCGTCGGCCCGGCGGTGATGACCACGATATCGCCGGACATCGATGCGGTGCGACCGAGCATGACGCCGACAGCGTCGATGATCTCATCTTCTTCTGCCAGCCGCCCTTCGCCGATCTCGCCGCATGCCAAGAAGCCCGATCCGGGCGACACGAACTCGTAGCCTCGCGATTGAAGCGTTTCGATGTTGCGCTGCGTCGGCTCGGCTTCGTACATCGCGGTGTTCATCGCGGCGGCGACGAGCACCGGATTACGCGTCGCGAGCGCGCACGTCGACAGAAGATCGTCGGCGATGCCGTGCGCGAGTTTCGCGAGCGTGTTCGCGGTCGCGTTGAGGACGAGGAAGACCGAAGACTTGCGCACGAGAGAGATATGCGCGACCTGCCACGCGGTGCCGGCGTCGAACATCTCGGTATGGACGTCGTTTCCCGACAGCGCCTGGAAGGTGAGCGGCGTGACGAAGCGTTGCGCTGCGGCCGTCATGATGACGTGGACGTCGGCGCCCGCTTGGCGCAATTTGCTGACGACGCCCGCGCATTTGTACGCCGCGATGCCGCCGCAGATGCCGACGAGTATGGTGCGGCCCGCGAAGTTGGAAGGCCGGTCGAAGTCGCTCATGGTGGAGATATCAACTTTGTCGACGCCGCTTGCTCGTCCTATGCCGTGCGGAGCTTCATATTGTCTATGAGACGCGTCGTTCCGCAGTAAGCGGCGCCGACCGCAAGCAGATCGGTGCTGCGCGGCACGGTTTCGAGCGGTACGAACTCAGTCGGGTCGACGACCGCGAGATAATCCGCTTTCAATGAGCCGAGTTCAGCGTTCGCCCCACGCAAGACGGCGCCGAGATCGGTCGCACCGCGTTCGAGCGCTTCGACGATGAAGCGCAGCGCTCGCGAAAGGCCGACCGCATCGCGTCTTTCGGTTTCGTCAAGACGACGGTTTCGCGACGAGAGCGCAAGTCCATCGCTCTCGCGTACGGTAGGAACCGCGATGATCTCCACAGGCAAATCGAAATCGCGAACCATCGCGCGAACGACGGCGAGCTGCTGTGCGTCTTTCTCTCCGAAGTACGCCCGATCGGGGAGAACAAGCGAGAGCAACTTCAGCACGACAGTCGCGACGCCGGCAAAATGACCGGGGCGGCTCGCGCCCTCGAGGTGTGTCGCGACGGCGCCAGGCTCTACGGGCGACTGCGATCCGGGCGGATACATCTCTTCGACAGTCGGCGCGAAGAGCACGTCGCATGAAAGCCGCTCGAGAAGCGCGATGTCTTCATCGGGCGTGCGCGGATATCGAGCGAGGTCTTCGTTCGGCCCGAACTGGAGCGGGTTGACGAAGATCGATGCGACGACGCTCGCGTTTTCAGCTCGAGCTCTCGCGAAAAGCGACTCGTGCCCGGCGTGAAGCGCGCCCATCGTCGGCACGAGCGCGACGGGCGATGCCAGCGCGCTGCGCGCGGCGCGCAGCTCCGCCGCAGTCCGGCAGATTCGCATGCGTCAGGAAGTGGAGGGAGTCTCGCCGGGGAGCGGTCGAGATTTCTCTCGACCGGAGCGCTGCGATGCCGGAGCGCCGACTTCGTGTTCGTGCGCGGGGAACGTGTGCGACCGGATCTCCTCGACGT
>DASQJC010000045.1:0-2819 GCA_035631255.1 Candidatus Eremiobacteraceae bacterium
GTCTGGCGGAGGACGTACGACGGCTGATCGCGGCCGCGTCGGATCTCGGCGGCGGTCTCGGGGAAGTCTCTCGCGCCCTCGAATCCGGATTAGCCGCGGTCGAACCGGCGAGGCCGTGCGCCGACGCGGTCACCAGCGAGACTATCGGCGGCGTCAAAGGGAGGCGAGCCTCGCACGTCTTCGTCACAGGCGTGGCATTCAATCGTTTCCCGCGCGTCTACGTTTCGCATGCGCTTGCGTTCACAAAGCAGTGGGGGCTCATCGCCCGAGAGAACGTAGCTGGGGGCGCATCGCAAACGGCGAAGTTCGCATGGTATTACGCTAAGCACGGCGCGAAACGGATGTATATAGAAGAAGAGCGGCGTGCCCTCGCCTACGCCTTGTCTCGGGCGGACATCGCGGCTCACGCGAGCGGCTACGGCGCGACGCCGCGATGGGCGGCCGATCAAGACCTGCTGTCGGCACACGGCGCATGATGGCACGATCGATCGTGAGCGCCGTTGTCATCGGGGCGTGGCTCGCGATGTGCGCGGCTACTCCGGCGCCGACTCCTACAAATACGCAGATTCCGGCGATCACCTTGGACGGCATCGCCGTTGGGTCGCCCGTGCTCGACGCTTCGAGGCGGCTGGGGTTTCCTGACGGCGGCGCTTTTTCGACAAACGCGGGGAGCATCTGGCGATGGACAAACCGTGATGGGCTGGACATTGAGATTTACACTGACGACCAGCTGGTGATTCAAAGCATCACGGTCACCCGCGAAAAGGCTGACTCGAAGGCGGAGCCATCGGAAATCCCTCTCCTGGGGCTCGACGCCTCAGCGGCTGCATCCGCGGCGCTCGCTGCTGGAGCGGGTCCGCTCGTGACAACTCCTAAGAGGCCCAACGCGTATGTTTGGCCCCTCAGAGGCGGATATCTCGACGCCGAGACCGATGGTCAGAAAGTCGTGAGGTTGAGAGCACTCGATCCGACATTCGCGCGTCGGTGGCGCTACGCGGGCGAACCTCTTGCGGTGGTGCCGGTGTATACGGCGCCGGACATCGTCATGAACACTATCGCGCATCCACTGCCTGCCGGTCAAGGATCGGATCTCATACTTGTAAGTCTTGACGCGAGCGGAAAGGTCGTCGATGCGAAGGTCATCGTAGGTTCGGGCGACAGCGACGTCGACAACTGGTCGCTGCGATGCGTAAGGGTGACGATCTTCAAGCCTGCCACGTGTGCAGGCGTGCCTTGCCCAGGTAACTACATCTACTCGGGCGGCCTTCAGCGTTCCGAGTCTCTATAGGACAAGGCCGCGGCGGTCGACCATAAAGGTCGACCGCTCCATTATAAACGGCTAATCGCTAGATCGACCAGTCTTGGACGTTCCAGAAATCCGAGTTGACGGTTTCAGGCTGGAAGCCGCGCAGATCATCGTTGATGGCGTAGACGAACTCTTCCCAGTCGATCGGGATATAAGGAAGATCCTCGTTCAGCCGCCGCTGGATGAGAGCATAGTACTGCTTGCGCGTCGCGTGATCGTACGTCGCATTGGCGGCTTCGGTCCACTTATCGATGTCGGCGCTCGAATATCGCGCCGCGTTGAAACCGTGCGGCTCGATGAAGCGCGTTTCGACCAGCTGCGAGCGGTCGGGATCGACGTCGTAACCGTAGCCGGCGAGCAGCGCGTCGAACGTTCCGGCCGGTTCGATCTGGCCGATGAGCACGTTGCGCGGCACCGCGCGCAGCTGCACGTCTGCTCCGATGTCGTGCCAGGCGCTTTGCAGTTCCTCCGCGACCGCCGCACCGGTCGTCGAGGTCGTGTGGAGGAACTCGAACGATAACCGCTTGCCGTCTTTTTCGCGTACGCCGTCAGAGCCGACGACCCAGCCTGCTTCATCGAGAAGCCGGCGCGCGCCGACGACGTCGAACGGCGGTGAGTCGTTGTCGGGATCGAACGCCCAGTTGTGCGGCGGTTCCATCGATGTCGCCGGGATCGCGGTGCCGTTGAAAGCCGTCGATGCGACGCGATCTCGGTCGATCGCCATCGCGAGCGCGCGGCGGACGCGCACGTCGTCGAACGGCGCGTGCGTCAGGTTGAGCGTGACGAAATCTTCGACGTACGTCGGCGCGGTGACGACGTGCACGCCGGCGATATTCTTGTACGCCTCGACCTGGCTTGGGCGCGTCTGCGTCGCGACGTCGAGCTGATGGCTTTGCATCGTGACGAGCTGCGTGTCTTCGTTCGGCAAGATCTGAACGTCGATCTCGCGGACGTGCGGGGCGCCCCCGAAAAAGCGCGGGTTCGCCTTGAGGACGATCGTCGAACCGCGGTCCCACCGCTCGAGCGAATACGCTCCGCTGCCTACCGGATGCGTGTTGAACGGGTCGCGGTTGAGATCCGTCGTGTGTTCGAGCACGTGTTTAGGGACGATCTGGCCGAAACCGCCGACACAGAACACCTGGCTGAGCACCGGCGCGAACGGCTCGTGCAGACGCAAGATCACCGTGTGCGGATCCGGCGTATCGATGCGGGCGATGCGTGCGTACGTCGATTCGACCGGTGAGTTGTTCTTCGGATCCATGATCATCTGATACGTGAACTGCACGTCGGCGGAAGTCACCGGCACACCGTCCTGCCAGACCGCGTTCGGCCGCAGGTGGTAGGTGATGCTCCGGCCGTCTTTGCTGATGCCGCCGTTTTCTAAAGTCGGCACTTCGGTCGCGAGATCCGGAACGAGGTTCTCGGCACCGTCGTACTTGACGAGCCCGCTGAAGATCGCTTCCTGGACGTAGTTCTCGGCATACAGCTGTGCGACGATCGGATCGAACGAGTT
>DASQJC010000046.1:0-7384 GCA_035631255.1 Candidatus Eremiobacteraceae bacterium
GATCTTTTGACCGAGGTCATTCTCGGCAAAGTCAACGCCGGCATCGCCGGAGCGTAACGTGGCAACGGCGCAGATCATCGATGGCCGCGCGATAGCAGCGGTCATACGAGAAGACGTTGCCGCGCGCACTCAGGCGCTCAACGAGCGCGGCGTCGTCCCCAAGTGCATCGCGATCGTTTCCGAGGGCGACGCGCCCGGGTTGTTGTACGCGCAGACCGCGCGACACGGCGGCGCTCAAGTCGGCGTCGACATCGAGATCGTGCCGATCGGCGCAGGCGCCGACACGAGCGGTGCGCTCGCGATCGTCGCGCGAATCGTCGAGGAGCCAACTGCGCATGGCGTCATCATCCAACGGCCGCTGCCCGAGCGCATCGATGAAGCGCGAGTCGTCGCCGCGATGGATCGTCGCAAAGACGTCGACTGCTGCCATCCTCAAACGTTCGGTCTGCTTGCCTTAGGTCGCCCGCTTTTCGCGCCGGCCACAGCCGTTGCCGTTATGGAGTTGTTGAAGCGGCCACCTGCGCCACCGTTGCGCGGAGCGCGAGTGACCGTTCTTGGGCGTTCGCCGATCGTCGGCCGGCCAGCTGCGATGTTGCTGACGGCGGCCGATGCGACGGTCACGATCTGTCATTCGAAAACCGTCGATCTCGCAGATGAATGCCGTCGCGCCGACGTTCTTGTCGTCGCGATCGGCAAGCCGAATTTCGTCACGGGTGATATGGTGAAACCGGGCGCGGTCGTCATCGACGTCGGCACGAACGTCGTCAACGGGAGACTGACCGGCGACGTCGATTCTTCGGCGCGCGAGGTCGCGGGTGCGATCACGCCGGTTCCGGGCGGCGTCGGTCCGGTGACGACTGCCGTCTTGCTTCGCAACATCGTCGACGCCGCCGAACGCCAAAACGCGTCGTAAAGAATCGGAGCGGTCGACCTTCATAGTCGACCGCCGCGGTCGATCGGAGCGGTTTGTGCGAAGTTACGCTTTGCCGAAGTAGATGAGGACGCGGCGCTCGTCGCGGAATCCGACGAGACCTTTGCGATGGCGGCTGCGCTGCACGGCGTCGAGTGCTGTCGCAACCGACTCTTCCTGGATGGACATGTCGTCGTCGGCTTCTTCTGCCGGCGGATTGACGACGAGCCGCTCACCGAACGTTTGCGAGACGAGACCGACGATCATCGCGATCTCGTCGCGGCCGATGCTCTTCGCGTCGCGCTCGATCTCGACGAACGTCAGATCATCGCCCGCGGAAAAGCGGACGCTCGCGTCGGCTTTACCGGTGCGGCCGAGCGCGCGGAGCGCTTTCGTGTGTTCGACGGCGTTGCGTTCGAAACGCGCGCGCTCTTCTGCGCTCAGAACAGTGCGCACGATGAAGAAGAACGCGATCGCCGTAGAACGCGGCTTGATGATGATGCGCGAGAGTTCGGGATGCCGGACGAGGAGCGAGATGACGAGGTTGACTGAGTCGTTCGTTTCTTCCGGGGCGCGCTTGGCGATCACGCGATGACGGTTCTAAGTCCGCGAAGCGCGCCCTTTCAAGGGAATCGCCGTCACTGCTCCAAAGCCCAAGCATCGTGACGCCGCGAACACGCGCGCCGATGGCGCCGCCGACGCCCGAGCAGATCGAGTTCGTCGAGCGGGCGATGGAGCGATACGGCCGGCAGACGTACAACTACGCCTATCGCCTGACAGGCAACGAGCCGGACGCGCGCGACCTCACTCAAGAAGCGTTCATCAGAGTTTTCCGGGCCTGGGAGTCGTTCCGCGAGGGAACGTCGTTCCTGTCGTGGATCTATCGCATCGTCACGAATCTCTATCGCGATGAGCTCCGCCGGCGCAAAGGCATTTTCACCCAACCACTGCCGGAAGACAACCAGCCTCAAGAACGCGGGCCGGATGTCGAAGGGCATGACCCGATCGCGACGATGCACGAGCGCCAGCTCTCCGTCTCGATGGAGCGGGCGCTCGCCACTCTCACATCGGATCAGCGCGCAGTCGTCGTCCTCGCGGACGTCGAGGAGTATTCGTACCAAGACATAGCTGATACGATCGGCTGTTCCATCGGTACCGTGCGCTCTCGCCTCCACCGGGCGCGCGCGCAGCTCCGGAAGGCCGTGCTCCGCGAACAGGCTCAGGAAGGCGCCCAATGAGCGCCGAAACGGTCCACGATGCGGAACAAGCGTTCGCTAGGAGACCTATGGCGCATCAAAACGCACCTGCAGGAAACGATGGGCTGCGTCTCAGCGTTGTTTCATCTAGAGTAGCCGAAACTAAGGACGTGATACCGTGACCAACTGCAACGACTGTCGCCTGTTGCTCGTGGACTACGAGCGGGGCGAGCTCGACGCCGCGCGCGACGCTGCGATGCACCAGCATCTGCAGTCGTGTTCGGAGTGCCGCGAGCTGTGGGAAGCCGACATGTCGCTCGTCGATTCGCTTCGCACGTGGGCGGCACCGCGCGAATTCCCGACGTCGATCCTCGCGAACGTGCGCCAAGCGATGTACGCGGAGCAGCCTCCCACGTTCATGGAGCGGCTCCGCGCAGTGCTTCGTCCGGCATATGCCGCGCCGGTGGCGGCGGCATTGGTCGCCGTCGTCATCTACTCCGGCTACCACCGGCTCAACGCGCCACAACCGACGCTGACGGGCATGGACTTCATCCGCGAGCACGTCGCGCAGACGGCGTCGCTCCCGTCGAGCGATCGCGCTTGGTCCACGTACGTTTTAACATCCGCGAATACGGTCAGCTCGTCGGATGCGTCGCAGTCAAGTCCGTAAAGCGTTCGCCGTCGCGGCGGTCGCATTCGCATCGATAGCGCTCGCCTACGCGAGCGCTACGGCGCGTTCGTCGACCGTTGCGGCTGCCGTCGCAGCGGCCGCGACGGCCGCGCCCGCGTCGACGTCCTCGCCTTCGGCCGCCGACCTCCTTCGTCAAGCTTCGCGCTCCGACGATCATATCTCGTACACCGGCACGACGACGTCGGTCATCTACAACGAGCACGGCGCGGACTCAACGGTCGTCCGCGTCGACCATGCGGCGCCATCCAAGTGGCGGATGTGGTATGTCGCTCCGGCGGATGCCTACGGCCGGCTGATCGTGAGCGACGAGGCGACGACGTACCAGTACGAGCCGAAGACGGCGACCGTCTACAGCGAATCGTGGAGCGAGGCGCCGGCGCTGACGCTCGATCTCGATACGGCTAAGGTCCTTAGGAACTACGTGTCGGAGATCGGCGCGAGTGCCGACGTCGCCGGCCGCAAAGCGATCACCATCTCCCTCGTCTCGAAGTATAGCGGCGTGCTCGCGCAACGCGTGTGGGTAGACGCGGACACCAAGATCGTACTCGAACGCGAGACGTACGATTCCGACGGCTCGATCTCGTCGAAGACGAGCTTCGATACGATCCGCTTCGTCAACGACTTGCCGAAGGAGCTATTCGACTTGAGCGTTCCGGCCGGGATGCACGTCGAGCCGGGCACGACGTTCGGAAGAGCGGTCAAGAGTCTCGATATGATCCAGTCCGACGTCGGGTTCACCGTCATCAGCCCGCGCTACGTGCCGGAGGGGTTCACGTTCGACCAGGCTTCGCTCGGGTCTCGCAATGGAATCCAGACGGTGCAGCTCCTCTACACCGATGGGTTGCGCGACTTCTCCGTCTTCGAGAACGCGACGGATCGGCTGCCCGATCTCGAAAGTCCGCGACAGTTCGACGTCGACGACACGACGGGCATCACCGACGAGATCGACGGCGAGACGTTGCTGTCGTGGAACGCGAACGGGCTCAACATCACGCTCGTCGGCGACATGCCCGCCAAGCTGTTAGCGCGCATCGGCGCATCCGTAAGGCCTTAAGGCCAATCCTCACCCCGTCGGCCGGGGACTGAGAAAGCCAGCGTCGAACCCGCGGCCACTCCCGCTCCCGCTCCCGACTGACAGCGTGAGACCTTGAGGTAAGGCGATGCGATACCGTAGCGTCATGTTGGCCGTCATTGTTATCTCGCTCTCCGCGTGCTCGAGTAGATCAGTCATCCCGCCGCCCGGGTCGACCCTCGTCGTCACGCCCGGAATCGACCAAAGCGGTCGCGGTTCAAGGCACTACATCAAGCTGGAGCCACAAACCGACATCGATTACATCGCGGCCGGCACCGACGGCGCGCTCTGGTTCAGCGAGGACACGGATTACGTAGGTCGCATCGACATGTCGGGCAACGTGACTCAGTACGGGGTTCCCTTTGGCCCCATCAATAGAATATTCTCGGTCGGCCCAGACAAGGCGTTTTGGTTTTCTGACGGCGGTGCGCATTTCGGTCAGCTGACGACGACCGGAACGGTCTCTGAGTTCGGATTGCCCCAACCGATCTACGCGAACGAAACCGCGAATGGCAGCGATCGCCGCCTTTGGTGGGCCTACGTCAACCCGATCGACCTCACCACGCATATCGCTGCGATGACGCTCCGCGGAAAAGTGACGGACTACGGCTCTAGTAGCACCGTCGACCTTGGCGTTCGGGGATCCGATAGAAATGTTTGGTTCCTCGGTGCGAATGCCGACGATTCCGGCGTGAACATCGTACGAGTAACGCCAAGTGGGAGCATGACGAACTTCGAGGCGCTCTGGCCTTCCGACGCGGTTAGTCCACGTGGCGGTGGACCGATCGTGATCACACCGACGCTAGGCGAGGACAAAAAAGTCTGGTTCTCTACGGCCACCCAATACATCGGCGAGGTAGACACCGCGGGCAATGTCAGCTGGATCAAACTGACCCAGCCTGGGCAACACTGGTCGGCCGATCTTATCCGTATCGACCCAGACATGTATTTCTATGACCGCGGTAACGCGTTTACGTTCTCTCTAGGCAAGGTCACAAAAAGCGGTATCGTCGACGAACGGCGCCTGCCCAACGAAGCAGACGCGAATGACGTGGCAGCAGGCCCGGACCAGAACATTTGGTTCCCGACCGGGTCGCTTACGATCGTGTGGCTGAGAGACCTCATGACAGTCGTTCCAACCTCGCTCTCATTAACCGTTGGTCAATCAGCGACGTTGACGGTTAGCGAAACGAATGTCCGCTCGGGTTGGATTGTATCGAGCAATCCTGCCGTTGTGAGTGCTTCACAGTCAGGTACGAACACGTTTCTCGTCACGGGCATCGCCCCTGGAAGCGCAACGGTTACGATCACCGACCCTCATGAAAACTTTTTCGGCGTACCTGTGGTCGTCCAATAAGAACGCTGTCTTTAAGACCGCGGCGGTCGAGATACATCTCGACCGCTCCTTTTTAGCCTGTTAAGATCTTGGAGACCATCGTGCGAAGGCGCAGGTCGGAAAGCATCATCGCATCGGGCACGTGGACGTCGGTCGAATGCTTGCCGAAATCGTACGCGACTTTCGCTGCGCTTTGGCGCAGGTTGTCGAGCGAGTATCCGCCTTCGAGGATCAAAGCGAGGGCGGCACCATGCTCCTCAGCGACGTGGCCGATGAGCGCGCATAAAGCATCGACCGCGCGAGGCGCGACCGGGAGACCGGCGATCGGATCGCCGGCGAGAAAATCGAATCCGGCCGAGACGAGAATCGCTTTCGGCTTCAACTTGGCGGCAAGCGACGGAAGCAGCGCGGCCCACACGGCGATGAAGTCGTCGGTCATCGTCGACAGCGGCAGCGGGATGTCGACGACGAAGCCGGCTTCGACTATTTGCGTTTCCGAAAACGCGCCGGTTCCCGGATACGCCGGGTACGCGTGCGTCGAGATGAAGCCGATCGGTGCGCCGCCGTCATTGAGCGCGTATTCCACCCAGGCCTGCGTTCCGTTGCCATGGTGGTAGTCGAAGTCGACGATGAGCGCCGCGCCAAGCCGCTCGCGCGCCGCCTGCGCTGCGACGGCGACGTTGTTGAAAACGCAAAAGCCCATCCCGCGCGCGGGTTCCGCGTGATGGCCGGGTGGCCGGATGATCGCGAGCGACGGCCGGCCGGACGCCGCAAGATCGAGCGCGCGCAAAGCGCCGCCAGCGGCGAGAAGCGCTATGTCGTACGATTCGTTCGCGACGACGGTATCGCCCGTCGGTAGCTGCGCAACGGCCTCAACACCCGAGGGTATCGCCGCGCAATAGCGCTCGACGAGATCGACGTAGCGAGCGTCGTGGACGGCGGCGATCGACGATAGCGGCGCGGCAAACGGCTCGACGAAGGCCGCCTGCGAAATGCCGCCCGCCTCGAGACCTTCAACGAAGGCCGACAGCCGCGCGGCTCGCTCCGGATGACCGGGGCCGGTGAGGTGGTGCGCGTAGCGAGGGTCGTAGACGACGGTGAGCATGCTACAGGATCAGCGATGCCGAGCTTCGCTCGGCATACCACATCGATTGATAGTGATCAGCCGCCGAGCTGTTTGATGTACGCCTTGGCCTTGTTCATCGCGTCGCCCTTAGGCGCGAGCGCGACGAACTGCTTGTACGCGGCGATCGCGCCTTTCTTGTCGCCCATCTGCCGGAGCGTATCGCCGAGGACGTACCAGAGCTGGATGTCGGGATGGTCCTTCGACTGGTGCGCGGCGAGAGCGACGAACGCGTCGCGTGCGTTCTTATAATCTTTGAGGTTGTAATATGCGAGCCCGAGATTGAACAATGCCGCATATTGATGATCGATCGCAAACGAGCGCTGGAACTCGTCGCGCGCCTGCGCCCACTGATTCTCAGCAGCATACGCCTGCCCGAGCCAGAACACCGATTCCGGGTTCGTCGGATCCGCGTTGACGAGCGCGGAGAACTTGTCGACGGCCTTCACCGGCTGCTTGAGACCGAGCAGATATACCTGGCCGGCTGAGAAAAGCGTCTGCGGGTCACCTGGCGCGAGCGTCAACGCCGACTCGTATTCTGCCGCGGCTTGTTTGAAGTTCGCATTTTTGCGATCCCAATCGCCTTGGAGCATGAACGGCTCGGCCGCTTTCGGATGATCTTTGATCGCCTGCGCGAACTCCGCGCGCGCTTGATCGTTCATCTTCTTCGACACGTAGAACTCCGCGAGGTCATCTTCACCGCGGACATCGTCTGGCGTCAGCTTGATGATCTGCTGCATCGTCGCGACCGCACCAGCGTTATCGCCCTTGAGCGATAGGGCGTCCGCTTTTGCGCTCAGCGCTTGGATGTTGTTCGGGTCGGTCGCGAGGATCGCACTGAACTGCGCGAGCGCCGAATCCGCATCGGGTTTTTTCTGCCCGAGGTACGAACGGCCGATGAGGATCTTCGCGCGGACATCGGTCGGGTCGAGAGCGATAGCCTTTTGCAGCGTTTGACGGCCGGCGTCGAACTTGCCCTGATCGAGCTGCACCGTGCCGAGGGCCTCGTAGCCGAACGACTCTTTCGGGAAAAGCGTGATCGCGCTGTTGGCGATC
>DASQJC010000047.1:0-9082 GCA_035631255.1 Candidatus Eremiobacteraceae bacterium
CGTTCTCCGACTGCGGTAAGTTTGTCGAGCGCATAGGCCCGTGTCGTCTCGAGCAGCCGGAAGCTCTCGCGCGTCGCGCTCGTGTCGGAGACGACTAACGACTTGTCGGTCAGCGACGAAAGCAAGTCGAGCACATCGGCCTCGCCGACGTCGTTGCCGCCGCAAATCACCGTAGCTGCATCGAGACCGAATCTGCCGGCGAAGATGCCAAGGCGGGCGAACAGCGTCTGTTCCGCGGGAGGCAGAAGATCGAAACTCCAGTCGATGAGGGCGCCGAGCGTCTTCTGTCGCGGCAGCGCAGTCCGATTACCGCCGGTGAGGACCTTGAAGCGCTCGTCGAGCCGACGGGCCAGGTTCGGGATGCTCAACACGCTAACGCGAGCAGCCGCAAGTTCGATCGCGAGCGGTATGCCGTCCAAACGTCGGCAGATATCCGCGACGATCGGTGCGGTTTCGTCCGTCATGGAAAAGCGCGTGTCGACGGCGCGCGCCCTTTCGACGAAGAGTGCGACGGAGCCGTATCGTGCTGCATCGTCCGCCTTCAACGCTGCGACCGCTTCAGGCACTGAGAGCGAGCGTAGACGGTGCACGGCCTCACCGGCGATCCCAAGCGCTTGACGCGACGTGGCGACCATCTTCACGTTTGGACAGCGTGTAACGATCGAGCTTGCGATGGGCGCAACGGCGTCGAGCACATGCTCGCAATTATCGAGGATCAGCAATAACTGTTTGTTGGCAAGCGCTGCCGGAATCGCTTCGACGAGGGTCTGCCCGGCGGATGGCGACACCCCAACGCTCTTTGCGATCACGCTTGCGACGAGTTCCGGATCTCTGATCGGAGCGAGATCGGCGAACCAGACGCCGTCGGCAAAGCGGTCGAGAAGCTCCGCACCTGCTTGAAGCGCGAGCCGCGTCTTGCCGACTCCGCCCGAACCGGACAGCGTCAACAGCCGATGCTCGCCGACCAAAGTTTTGACTTCCTCGAGATCGTCCGCGCGGCCGATGAGCGTGGTCGGCTGCATCGGCAGATTGTTGCCCCGCGCATCGAGGGAATTCAGAGGCGGAAATTCGTTTCGAAGACCCGCAAGCGCGAGTTGCCAGACCTGTTCGGGTTGCGTGAGGTCCTTGAGCCGCCGCAAACCGAGGTCCGTGAGCGTCGCACCCGAGGGAAGGGAGTGGTGCGCCAGATCGCGCGTTGCGCCGGAGATGAGTACCTGGCCGCCGTGACCGATCGACATGAGACGTGCGACACGATTGACCGTCGAGCCGAAATAGTCGGCATTTCGTTCTTCCGCGGTTCCGGTGTGCAGGCCCATCCGCACGCTCAAGCCGTCGACGGCCGAGAAGTCCTCCAGCGAGATGGCGCGTTGGGCGTCACACGCTGCATTGATCGCGTCTACGGCAGATTGGAACGCGACGCAGAACGCATCGCCTACAACATTGAAGACATACCCGCCATGGCGGGCGACCGTGTTGTTCAGGATCTCTTCATGTCGTGCGACGGCGGCCCTCATCGCGTCGGAGTTCGCCTCCCAACGTCGCGTCGAGCCTTCGATATCGGTGAAAAGGAACGTCACCATGCCTGTAGGCACGACGCTCTGACCCGAGGCCTTGACCTGAGTGCCTTCGGACGACATCGATTTCGCCGTTTCGCGCGGCACGCGATTTTCCTGGCGGCCCGCGAACCGGAAACCAGCACAACCACTCGGAGCGAAAGGGGTTGCGCGTTTTGCTTTTGGAATCCAGATTTGTGAAACGAGCAACGCTCGCGGTCGAGGCTGGCGGCATCGTGGGGGTGTCGGACCACGGTGGTTGGGCCGTATTAGTAACCGTGACAAGCGATGGAACTCTGCTTGATCGGCGCCGCGTCGAGCTCGTCGATGAGGACTTGCCGGGCCTACCCCACCACCATCAAGGACAGCTGCTTCCTATGGACACAGCCGTCGCGTTGGTCGAGCGTGTGCGCGTCTCGGCTGAAAAGCATGCGGCACTCGCGCTGAACGCCGTGGCCGGGGCGGTACCGCACATCATCGGAATCGCTCTTCGCGAATGTCAGCCGCTGCCGCCAACGATCCCGGAACGGATCAAAGACTATCGCGCACGAAACGTCGCCGATTGGGTGATGTACCGCAGAGCTATCGCTTCCGCTGCGGAAAACAAGAGTTGGCTGGTCCACTGGTATGATTCAAAGACCGTGCTGCGCTCAGCGGGAGACGCATTGCACGTGGCGAGCTTCGACGCTCACTTCCGAGAGATGCGAAGCTCGCTGGGGCCGCCGTGGAACAACGATCACAAGCTCGCGATGGCGGCGGCCTTAGCCTCATTCACGGCAGACGCTGACCGCTAGAGTCACATCCGCGCTGCCGCTTCAGCTGCCTCATCCTCCGTCCACGCCACGCCTTCTACACCAAGTCGTTCGATTTCGGCACCGCTCAGCTGCTCGCGCAGCGCTGCCATCAACTTCTCATAGCTCCACTGGCCAGTGTATTCGCGCTCGTATCCGAGGCCTTTGAACCGCGCATCGACGTAACCGATGAGACGAGCTGCGTCGTGAACCTCTCCTCGAAGGGCACCGAGCGCTGCGAGGTGCTGCAAGGCGTACACCGTGTTCAGCGCAGACTGCGCTCTCCTCGCCCAGCGCAGCGCCTCGCGAGCATCCTCACGCGCTCCGTTGTGATCCTCGAGCGCGATGCGATACAACGCGGTGTTGCAAAGACCGTTCGCTTTGAACTTCCCGTCTTTGCCGCGCAGCCACGTCTCGAGGCCCTCGACGCCTATCGCCAGCGCCTCCGCATACCTACCGTCGATAAACTCCAGGTCCGCAAGGTTCGTCATCACGATGGCCGCTCCGATCTCGTCTTCGAGGGCTCGGGCTACCGCCAGCGACTGTGCGAAGGCATCGCGCGCTGCAGCGGTCTCGCGTGTCTCCATGTGAATCGTCGCGAGCACATTGAAACAGTTCGCCTCACCATGCTTGTTCCCGATATCGCGCATCGCCGCAAGCGCCTCTTCGGCGGCCTCAGCGGCTTCATCGAATCGGCCCATCTGGTAGAGCGCGAAGGCGCCGTGGTTTAAGGCCCAGGCCTCCCCGGCCCGGTCGGCGACACGACGGAATAGCGCCAGTGCACGCTGATTGGCTTCGTACGATTCTTTGGCGGACTTCGAGGACGCGCGCGCACCCCACAGTCTGGCCGCTACGGCAGGATACGCCGATTCGTCGAGTGCTGCTTGCGCAAGGTCGATCCAGTAGCGCCCTTCGACGGTTAGGCCGCCGGCGGACCAGAGCGCGCCGAGCGACCCGGCGACGGTTCCGCCAAGTGCGGCATCGTGGCCGTCTTTGAGAGACCACTCAAGTGCGTGGCGATAATTGTCGAGGTCAGGTTCCACATCTGCAAGCCACGAAGATATCGAACGGACATCGTGGATGCGTTTGTCCGCCGCTTGCGCGCTGTCGCGAAAATACTCGGCGTGTTTTCGGGCGAGTCGGTCTCGTTCGCCGGCGGCGGCCGACTTCTCGAGCGCGTATGCTCGGGTGGACTCGAGCAGCCGGAAGCGCTCTTGCTGTCCGCTCGTGTCGGCCGCGACCAGCGACTTGTCCGTGAGCGACAAGAGCAGGTCGAGCACCTCGTTCTCATCCAGGCCATCGCCGCCGCAGACACTTGTCGCGGCTCCAAGGCTAAAACCGCCAGCGAAGATACCCAGCCGGTTGAACAACTTTTGCTCGTTCGGTGCGAGCAGGTCGTAGCTCCAGTCGATGAGCGCGACGAGCGTCTTTTGACGGGGGAGTGCTGTGCGACTGCCACCGGTGAGAATCTTGAACCGTTCGTTGAGCCGTCGAGAGAGATTCGGAATGCTCAAGACCTTGACGCGAGCCGCCGCGAGTTCGATCGCCAGCGGAATGCCGTCCAAACGCCGGCAGATGTCTGCGATGACGGGCGCGGTGTCATCCGTCAACCTAAAACGCGTGTCTGCTGCTCGGGCCCGTTCCACAAAAAGTGCGACCGAACCGAACTCGAGTGCGTCGTGCGCGTCCAAACCGGTTACGGTATCGGGAACGGCAAGGGACGGTAGATTATGCACGGCCTCGCCGCTGATGCCCAAGGCCTGGCGGGATGTCGCGAGCATCCGCACTTCCGGGCACCCGCCGATGATCGCGCTCGCGATACTCGAGACGGCCTCTAGCACGTGCTCGCAATTGTCGAGGATCAGAAGCAGATGTTTACGCTTGAGGAAGTCGACGATGGCGTCACCGATCTGTTGCCCCTCGGTCTGACGCAGTCCGATCGTCTTGGCGATGACGCTTGCGACCAATTCCTGGTCACGGATGGGTGCGAGGTCGACGAACCAGACTCCGTCCGCATAGCGGTCGAGCAGATCGGCGCCAACCTGCAACGCGAGCCGCGTCTTGCCCACACCGCCGGCGCCGAAAAGCGTCAGCAGCCGGTGTTGGCCGATGAGCGTCTTGACGTTCTCAAGTTCCGGCTCGCGGCCGAGAAGCGTTGTCGCCTGCGTCGGTAAGTTGTTGGCTCGCGCGTCGAGCGACTTAAGCGGCGGGAACTCGTTGGGCAGGCCATCGATCGTCAGTTGCCAGACCTGTTCCGGCTGAGTGAGGTCTTTCAGTCTTCGTAGGCCGAGGTCGACGAGAGACGCACCCGTCGGAAGAGCGCAATGTGCATGATCGTAAGTCGTACCGGATAGGAGCACTTGACCGCCGTGGCCGATCGACACGAGACGTGCGACTCGGTTGACGGTCGGACCGAAGTAATCGGCGTTGCGCTCCTCCGCGTCTCCGGTGTGGAGACCCATTCGAACGCGAATGCCGTCGACGCTCGAAAAATCTTCTGCGGCCAGCGCTCGCTGCGCGGCGCACGTCGCGGCAACCGCATCGGGCGCCGATTGGAAGGCGACGCAGAAAGCATCGCCGATCGTCTTGAAGACGTAGCCGTTGTGACGCTCGACGACATCACGTAATACCGTGTCGTGGCGTTGGACGGCGGCGTCCATCGCCGCACGGTCAAACTCCCAGCGCTGAGTCGAGCCTTCGATGTCCGAGAATAGAAAAGTCACAACGCCTGTTGGCATGGCGGACTGACCTGAGGCTAAGGCCTCGGCGCCGCTCTCGGAAAACATCGCTATGTCATTTTCGAGTGGAGGCCCACTGGGACCCCCGCAAGTCTCTAATAAAGGAAGCGGTCAAGCCTGATCTCGACCGCAGCCTCAGGTGCGAGGTGATACGAGAAATGCCTTCGGGCCCAACGCCTTGTTGGACAATCGAATCTCGTCGATGAATCCGCTAGCCTGGCAGCATGAGTTCGGCTGTTCTACCGACCGCCCGTTGAGCGTCCAGCCGGTGCTAGTGGGCAAGTTTGGCGATGTGTCGGTGACCGTGCTCAACAATTTCGTGACGCCGCTGGTCTGACTGTTGTTCACATAGATCTTATACGTGTTTGCGTTCTTCACGTACGCGATGAAGCTCCACTCTCCAGCCGTCAGCATCCCACCTGATGTAGAACCGAGCTGATGGAGCACCCCGTTCGGATCCCGATAATCGATGAATATCCCTCCGCCTGCGGTGATGCCGATGTTGAATCGATTCGCGTCACCGCTGTCGACTGCCGTCGTGGTCCAAAAAAGGTCGTTCTCTGCATTGATCTGCGTCGGGTTCACCCAAAACTCCAGCGTTGCCGCTGTGAGCGTCTGGAACGGGAATTCGAACGCGAAACTCGCGGCGTCGCCGGTGGCGAACTGGAGGCTGAAATTATCTGTCTTGCCGGTGTGCGGAATTATGGGAACCGGAACTTGAGAGCTGAAGGTAGGCGAGCCGGCAAGAATCGTTCCGTTGTGACGGCCGGTGCCGCTGTCTACCACCTTCGTGACCTTCGCGCCGCTGGGACCGGTCTCAAATCGGTAGTAATCGATCGTGGCGCTCGTGTTATTCGACATGTCTGAATTGGGGACGTGCCGCAGTTGAGGGGGAGCTGGTACTGATGACGTGGCGCTCGGCCCGGCGCATGCAGTCGAGACAGCGATGCCCGCCGCGCACAGACCGCGCAGCACGATGTGGTTGAACTTCATGACGAAACCTCCCACAACGTAGTGAATGGTCGGCGTTTTTCGGCGCAGGCATTGACGGCCCTGTCGCGCACGGGCGCCCGAAGTCTCATATAACAGCCGCGCGCCCTTCTCACTGTCGCTTTTTGTAAATGCTCCCGGTGCGCGCCGCGTAAATGCCTTGCACTGCATAGCCGAGTATTAGCATCGCTATTGCGACGACCCACGGCACTCCATAACCTCGATCAAAGATTCCGGTGATCCTTAGCATCATCAAGATCGCTGCCGCGACGAATCCGGGTCCGCTGAACGCGCAATGAACTTCACCGCATTCGCTGAAGTTTCGGATGCAGTAGTACGCGTACGCCACGAAAAAGGCGAGCGCGACAAAGTCTCCCCACCGCTGGCCGTGCGAAGCGGACCACGAGTCGCAGAACGAAGCGACTATTCCCGCGGCCCAAGCGAAGCGCATGTCGCCGAGCAGTCTCATTGTTAATCCTGTTGCATCGACAGAAAAGTGGTTGCTGCGACTTCGACATCGCTGCGGGTCGGGTACTGCCGATCGGGCACGACGATAGGTCGTCTGACGAGCAAACGCCTGCCTGGATCTGCGTTAGGTTCATTCATCTTGCGGCGAGGGTAGCCGCGGCTTGCACATACGCTTACTTTGTGATACAAAGTAAATATGCCTCCCGAGGACCGGCCCTTCCTCTCAGCGCTTTTAGCGGGAATCGTCACGCCCGCTCTGGCGATGTTATTCGAGTTTTTTGGAGCGGCGATATATCAAGGCGATCATTTCCTGTTCACCGATTTTCCGGCAGCAGCGCAACTTGCGTTGGACGCCGCCGTCGTGGCCGCCATCTTTGGCGCTCCTCTCGCGATACCGGTTGCGCTCGCGATTCGTCTCGAAAATATCTGGAAAGCTGTACCATCAATCGCCTTGGGTGCAGCATTCGGAATCGCCGTCCAGATTCAGATACGCGATCGATACAACGACTCGGTCGTCCTGTCGCTCATGCTCATGTTATTTTGGATTGTTCCAACAGTTTTCGGGATCGTGGTCGCGCTGCTATTGAAATGGCGCGAGCGGGAATCCGCGGTCGCAATCGGCGGGTTAGCAACGGCGGGGCTGGTGGTACTCGCAATCATCGGAACGAACAGACACAAAGAGCTGGCACCGGCGTATTCCGCCGCTAAGACATGGAGCGAGCTCCGCGTTGGCATGAATGTCTTCACGGGAGACGACGGCAATGGCGTAGGCGAGACTGTCTGCCCCACGTTGTCTGCGATCCTCGTGGATCAGCTTTCAGGCCAATGCGGACGCGTGCCGCCGGGCTCTCCCGCAGTCGTCGACGAGATCATTCCGTGCGAGAAAACTGATCCAGATTGGGGTTGGGAATCACCGCATGTGCGGATCCATTCAGTGAACGGCTCTTGGGCAGGCTTCGTCGACGCGGCTATGTTGCAGCCGAGTATTCCTGAAGGCACACTTATCGAATTACGGCGCGATTGGGGCGCCCCACTAACGATAGACGATGATCACGGCAGACAGACGAGCATCGGCGATACGGCAATGGTCAGACTCCTGCGTTATGATCCGAAGAAGGCTGCATCGCTCTACGTCAAGATCCTTGACGGACCGTATCGCGGCCGAACCGGCTGGACGTGGATCCAGGCTGCCGATACTGGTGGCGTGGCACTCGGGGAGTACAGCCTTCAGTACGGATTCGACGATTGCAGTTAGCATCGCACGTTATCAAATGAGCAGCGTATCAGCTGCGATACCCCAAGAAATCCCTTTTACGCAACTCGCGCAGCTTCGGTGAGACGAGGCCGCCGAGTCCGGCGATGATGCAGGCAAGCCCGGAAATGGCGATAACGAGCGGCGCGGAGAGATATTGGAGCATCACGCCGCCGACCGCGGCTCCGAGCGGCGACGATGCGACGACGAGCGAATGGCGTGCGCCGAACACCTGGCCGCGGATCTCCTCAGGGACGAGCCTCTGCAGCAGCGTCGTTTCCATTGGTGTGTACGGAGACCACGACGCTCCGGCGGCTCCAAGGAATAACATCGCGAGCGGCAGCTGTCGGATGAAGTAAAGCGGGCAAAGCAGCGCGCCCCAAGCAACCGCGATCGTCGGCAGAGCGATGCTCGGCGCCCAACGTCGTGAGATCCTCGTCAGGGTCATCACGCCGGCGAAGGCCCCCACGCCGAAGCCGGTCCACAAGAGTCCGTAGCCGCTAGCGTTAGCTTGAAGAGTTTGGCTGCTGAATACCGGCAGAGCCGCTTCCAACGGGCCGTACGAAAAGAAGAACACAAAGGTCAGCAGCGTCAGTGCGGGGACGTAGCGCAAGTTGAACAGTGCGCCGAATCCGAGCCAGCGATTGTCCGAAGCGCCTTGCGTGGCGCGCTGACCGCGATGGACCGCCGGCAAGGTGAGGATGAGCGCGCCCAGCACCAAGAATGTCGCGGCATCGATCAAGAGCGCCCACGGAGCGCCGAACTTGGCGACGGCAAATCCAGCCGCGAGTGGTCCGACCAGATACGAGAATTGCATACTGGTGGACGTGAGCGTGTTGGCGCGGTCGAGCATGGCGTCGTCGACGATGTGCGGCACGAACACCCGCACTCCGGCTGTCGTCGCCGGTTTGAGCGCACCTGCGAGCAACGCGAGCACGAACACGTGCCAGATCTGCAATGATCTCAACGCGTAGAGCGTAGGGATCGCAGCGATGATCGCCGCTCTCGCGAAATTGTCAAAGCCGATAATCAACTTCGGCTGGCATCGATCGAGCAGACGCCCGATGAAAGCCCCGGTGATCACGCCCGGTAAGTCAAAACAGAGGATGACAAGACCGACCGCAGCGCCAGATCCGGTCAACTGCAACACAAACCAGAGCAATGCGATGATCGTGAATTGGTCGCCGAGATACGAGACGCTCAGCCCGAACCAAAGTCGTTGGAAGGCGGGCTGGCGCAACGGAGCCATCACTCATGACGTTCTCGTCTTTCACATGCTTTCCCCAGGGG